>CAZCDP010000051.1:0-9424 GCA_964497675.1 uncultured Candidatus Epulonipiscium sp. | reverse complement strand
GCTGTTTGCAAGTCAAATAGGGTAGGATATAATCCCAAAATAGTAAAGCTTCTGCCGTCTGCCCCATCATCCCCCTTCAACCCTTGAGGGCCCATAGGCCCTTGTGCACCTGTATCCCCTTTGATACCCTGTACACCTGCTGGGCCTACTGGTCCTGTATTCCCTTTGGGACCTGGTTCGCCTACTGGGCCTGTATTCCCTTTGGGACCCGTCAATCCAGTTTCTCCCGTATCCCCCTTTAACCCCTGCGGGCCCATAGGGCCTTGTGCACCCTGTGCCCCTGTCAGCCCCGTCAATCCAGTTTCCCCCGTATCCCCTTTGGGACCAGTAACACCTTGTACGCCCTGTGGCCCTTGCATTCCTTGCAAACCCTGGGAACCTGTTGCACCTTGGGAGCCTTGTACGCCCTGTGGCCCTTGTGGGCCTCGTACAGAAACAGAGTTCGGGGCAATGGCGGTTTCTTGGATAGAAAAGGACATAACACCGTTACTATCAATACTTGGTACAATCACAGGGCCTAGCTTTCCTGTAACCCCTTGGATACCTCGGTCGCCCTTCTCTCCCTTCTCGCCTTTCTCTCCTTTATCTCCCTTAATACCGTTTACAATGGTAACCGTACCATCATCCGTCACAAAGGAATTTGCAAATTTCAGCCTTGCCCTCTGGGGCAGCTGTACCCCATCTTTATCAAAGATTAAATGCCCACTGCTGCCACTGGCTTCCCAAATCTTTCCGTCCTTCGTCACCTCAATCACACCGTCTGCATTTAACCGCAACCCCTTAATATCTAAAGAGGGAACACGGCCTTCAATTTTCATTCCATTTAAGGCTTCTACCAATTCGTTGAAAATGGGGATAATAACATCCAAATTCATTTCGTCAAAGGCTCTTTTGGCATCCTCCACAGACAGCCCCAAAGGGTTGTTTTTCACACGCAATCCTTTATCCGCATAGTCCACAGGCAAAATCTTTTTTAGTTCACTCAAAAAAATCACCCCTTATAATTTCCGTTCTCTGTAAATTCCAACGCCACACTGTAAATACCAAATGGCTCGTTGGCTTCTTCGTTTCGTAAGCTAAACCTTGCTTTGTCCACCTTTTTCACCTTAATTTTACTGCCCAATGTTCGTGGCGTAGCATCACTGGAAAAGTTAATCTTTCCAAAGTCAATGTAGCTAAAATCAAAATATCTGGCTTTCGCTCCCGCATCAAATAATAAACTCCAAATCCCACGCTTTTGCACATAGATTTTAACACCTGTCGCAATGGCCGAGGCAAGGCGTACATCAATCCGCCGAAAAGTCTTGTTTTTATAGAATAACTTCCCGTCCAAATCTGGCAAATCCCATCTGCAAGCAATGGCAGCCCCGTTATCGTTATAACTTTCCTGCCGTTCCGAATGATTAAAAAATGTCATGATCTTCCCGTCTGTTGTTCCAAAACAAAGCTGTCCATTCTCATCCTCAAAAAACACTCGTGCATAGATATTGTTTAAAGAATAGCACTCGTATTGATAAGTACTGTACGGTGTATCCCGTTCGTAGGCCTTTTGTAGCCCGTCCAACACATAAACACGTCCATCCCCCATAGATAAGAAATAGAAATCCCTCCAGGTAAAGCCCACCACCTCCGAAAGGTCAGGCTCATCTAACAATACCCTGTTAATGTAGAAACTCCTGTCTTGAGAATACTTCTCTCCCGTCAAATCTGCAGAAGTAATTGCCATTACACCCAAACGTGTCAAAAACAAAGGCTCACTTTGTAAATAGGCAAACCCATATTTGCTGATAGCCCCTCTCCCTTGCAAGGTATTTGTAACAGGGAAACTAGCAATATTGTCATTCATAACACCCTGTCGCAAAATAACGTTTCTTCCGTCTTCGCTCTCGTTTTTGTGTACGGCCAAACGGTCATTAATAATGCTGTAGCCCATAATTGCACTATCATCCTGCCCCAAAACGGAATACCACAAATCCCCAAAATACGTAGGATCATTTAACTGGCTGTACCAGTCACGGTTTGGAAAATCGGGGTTGCCGCAGACAAATAGTCGGTCGGCACTCCCATTCACGCCAAATAAAATACTACAATCGCATTTGTTGATTTTATCCAAATACCCTTCTCGTATCTTAGATGCCGTAATCTCAATGTTATCATGGCCTTTAATGGGGCTTACCCCGGGGGAAGTTCCAAATGTAACCTTGCCCGCTGTTCGGTCAACGGTAAAATGTGTGTTTTCTTTCAGTTCTTCCCAAGTGCCGTCGGTTTTCAGCTTTCGCACCGTCACCTCTGTATCGTCCAGTTTATCAGTCGTCAACTGATATACGGTGTCCGTTTCCGTAGCAAGAAAGCTTTCCTTCCATTTTTTCGATAACAGGTTCAAAGGCTCCAGTGTCGTACCTCCACCATTGGGCGCACGAGAAATAATCACCGTAGGGATATAGGCAATATCCTCCACCGCCTTCACCTTATATATTTTGTCAAATTCCCCAAAACAAAGGAATTTCTTCCCGTCTAAAATGTAAAGCTTTTCTTTCATCTGCCAGCTTTGGCTTCGTTTGTCGGCCATACCCTCAAAAAGTAGAGTTGTCCCGAGCCAAAGCTTTGTACCGCTATGAACCAATGTTTTTTTGCCCAACCGATGCACACCGTTAATTTGCCCCTCATATGTACTGGTTTCTTTGTAGCCCATACGTTTTCGCACCTTCCCCGGTACGTCCCGAATCATGTTCGGCGCCATGGGCGAACGGCTGGTATCCACGTTGGATGGGCTGTTGTGTAGGTCAACCCCTCGAAAATGCTCAATATTTATAATCGCCCGTTCTGGACTTTTTGGTATACTGAATTTCATATGCACCCTCCCTTAGTACCAGCCATTGGCACTGGTAAACCGCTCGTGGCCACTGTGGGAAATGCTGTCCCTCTGGGAAAGAAGAATCTCCCTTGCCGATTCAAACTCATTACGGCATTGCACCGCAAAACCAATATCATCCTCTTTGTAAAGCTGACTTGCCACATAAAGGGGAATCAAAACCGCCGCTTCTGGATGAATGGAAAGTTCTTCATCCTCGGGAGTAGCTGCTGTAATTTTCTGCGGGTAAGCGTTATAATAAACCGTCCATTTCCCTTTCAGCCCACCATCAAGGACAAACACACTTTCGTTTTCTATGGCATAGTCATAGGCCTTTCCATATTCCTGCCCACTCTCCAAATGTACCTCAAAAAGACTGTAAAAATCGGGAACCAATGCTTTCAAATCATATTTAAGATACCGCCCCGCCGTTTCCGTAGGGGCAGTGTTTTCAAATCCCTGTTGAATCACAATCTTTTTTTTCAAAAATCTGCCGGCAGTGGCCAAAAGCTGTAACGCTTCATTGACCGCTCCAGGCATACTGGAAAGATAGGGCAGTGTTGCATCATCCTTGACTAAAATATCACCTGAAATAGTGAACATTTTTTGCAAACAAATGATTTGTAACTCTTTCCATGTCATAGCCGTCACCGCCCTTTTTGGTTACCAACTCAATACCGTACCGTTTGTAAGCCCACCGCCGCAAATAGCAACACTTCTCCAGTTGTTAAAGCCGGCTCCAAATCTGGCACGCCCTTTCCAAATATTAGCGTCTGTGTTGGGGTCAATGTCGCTGGCAACGGATAAATTAACTCGGTCAAGCCAAGGCAGGCACATATAATCCTTGTTATACTGGCTGTCCATCATCAAGAAGTAAGCTTCCCCGCCAATGGTAGTCGGTAAGTAATTCCATACAATAACATTCCAAAGCCCCATCTGGAAGTTAAATGCATTGTTCGGTGTGTTCGGGTCAAGCTCCGAACCAATGGCAGCGAACACCGCACGCTTCAAACTACCCACGTTTGGAATAATAATAGTGTCAGGTGCCACGTTTAACAAGTTGCCGTTATCGTCTGTAAACTGCTGCATTTTCTCTTGTACAGTATCCAAGGCGTTCTGGCTGAATGCCACCTTAAACATATTGCTCTGAACATCCGTTTCATTTGTAATGCTTGGATGTGCTTTGTCAAAAAGTGCTGCCTTGTCTGCACCTGTGGTGTCATAGGTTTTATTTCCGATTACAACAGACTTCCCAACGCCACCGGCAAGGAGGTTTGCCGCAAACTTTTCACGTGTTCGGTTGTAAGACGTGGAAAATACATTGGCTCTGGATTTAATCTTGCCGATCTTGGCATCCTCCAGCATTTCCATGGTCACCTCAAAACTGGACTTCCATGTAAGAGGTTCAATGACTTTAGAGTACCCTTCCTGGATACTGGATTTTGGATAAGCACCGTTTTCGCCTACGTTTTCAAAATCCCCCAACGCTGTTTCCGTTGTATACTTTTCTGCATAATTCTTTGTTTTGTCCATGTAAAATATTTTGTCAATCATGGAATTTTTCTGAAACGATTCCACGTTTTCCTCAATCATTGCACGGATGGGTGCCTGGCTCTTGCCAAACACGCTGTCTGCTACACCACTGCCCTTTGAATAAATAATTCCCATATTATTTCACGCTCCTTTTCTTAGTTAAAAAAACCGCAAACATTGCTGTTTGTGTCTTTGCCGTCTGTTCCCGAAATGGTAAATACGCCACTTGCCGTAGTAGCAGTTACCTGTAGCCCATCTGTATGTAAGGTGACAGCCGTACCAATCAAGGTATCTGCCACCGTAGCCGTAGATGTTGTTTTAAATTCAATGTTCGGCGTTACTCTGATAACAGGGATTTTCTTGTCATGCTCCCTGGCAGGGCCTGCACAAATAAAACTTACCTTGTCCGTAGCCCCGGCCTTTGCCAGCTTGCCGCCGGTAAGCTTTAATGCCTCACCTAATACGCATACCTCGGAACCGTCATAATATTCAATAGGCGGTACACTGCCTGTCAATCTTCTTGAAATCGTAAACATAATATTCACTCTCCTATTTGTTTTTTATAGTTTTCCATTATCTTTTTATCCGTCCAGTCGGGGAAAAAACTTCGGTATTCCTCCAATACATCAGGAGGTATCACAACGTCACCGCCTGCCCCGCCTGTTGTACGCTGCATATGCCCTTTCCCTGTAATGGCATTAATGGCAGATTGTTTTGCCGCCGCTGTTTTCTTTCCCATCACGCTGTCTAGGTTTACAGCAGCATAGGCCTCGGCTAATGAAACATTTCCCGTTCCCCACATGGCAAGAATGGCTTTTGATTTTGGTACTTTTTCTAGGTCGTTCAAATTTTTAATACCACAATCGGGAAATTTCTTGATAAGCTCTGCCACCTCTGTTTTTGCGAATTCCTCAACCTGCTGTTGCTCCATTTCTTTGACATAAGCCTCTGCCTGTTTGATGGCTGGGTTTTCCGCAATCAGCTTGTTTAAAAGCTCTGGTTGTACACCCAAGGTGGAAAGCTGTTCCTGTTGCTGTTCTTTCTCATAGTTCTGCTGATAATTCAAAAGTTCTGCTTCTGTGGTGATATAGTTCCCTGTGTAAGGGTTCAGCTGCCCGCCATACTGCTTAGCAATATATCCGTCCAAACGTGCTTGTGACTTACGCTGTTCTTCTGTTACAATCTGCTGACGGAGGGCTTCGGCCTGTCGGTCGGATTCATCCTCTGTGGAACCTCCTTCTCCACTCTCGACACCTTCTCCGCCTGTTTCTTCGTTTGTTTCTTCTGTTTCTTCCGTTATTTCTTCTGTTTCTTCTGTTTCGTCTTTTTCAAAACTATCTAATACTTCCTCTGTTGATTCTCCAAAATCTGACACGTCCATTCCTCCCTCTTTCTTATTTGCTTCTTAAGTCGCCGCCCTTTGCTGTTTTCGGCTTTTTGTCTGCTTCCTTGCCGTATATTGCTTTTACTTCCATGCTACCGCTGTGTTTGATTTTACCGCCGTATCCGTTTTTCATGCTCTGCACCCCCTTTCTCCAAGAAAAAAGAACCTTTTAACGACTTGTTCAGGTCCCGTCATAAATCAATACCCTTTTTTCTTCCACCACTTTCCCAAAACACTCACATTGCGGATTGATACATTCTACTTCCATGACCGTATAAACCTTAGTTATCGTATCAGGGCTTTGGTCACCCACAACCTCGGTTCTCGTTCTGGCAATCCGCCCTTCTATGCCGCATTTTTTACATACCATCTTCCAGCCCTCCTATAAAATCCCTTGGCAAATCCATCTGTGGCAATCCCATTTCTTCTTGTCCGTTTTCAGACGGTGGTTGCATTTGTGTTTGCATTTGTGTTTGCATCTGTTCCTCCAGATAACTTTTTGTATCAGCAGCTCCTGGGTAATGCAATAACTCCATTTTCGTCCAAAACAAAATCAAGGTTTCTAAATTTTGAGGGTTCCCAAAAGCACCCTGTTGTAGGTTCATACGTGTTTCCTGCCACATGGCTTCTCTGTTACTGGCCAAAGGTGCAGCCGTATCAACGGAAAAAAGGAACTCATCATTCCAGTACCATTCCCCCGCCTCGTCCTGCTCCAAAAAATCAAATTTGTTAAAAGTGAAATACTCCGTTTTCCCTCGGCTGTTTTGTCTGGTCACAGGTCGTGGCTCGTCAGAATATGCCAAAAGAAATTTAAACATCACTTCAAATAATTCTGCATACATGGCATTTTTCATCATACGTTTGCTTTCCATCCTGCCTGCCGATTGTGCCGCCGCAAACTCCTTTGCCTTCCCACTGGTTGCAGTAGGATCCCGCCGTCCTTGGAAACTGTCTGTTATTCCGATTATATTTCTTGCCGATTGATACGCATCTTCTGCATGGATTCTGTCTTGTTCTGTGTTGACTTGCAGATTTTTCACTTCTATCATGCTTAAATCTGCGGGACTGTCTATTCGCACCACCTTCATTTGCCCGTCCGTTTTCTCAAATTGCATTTTTTCGCCCAGCGTAATAATGCTGCCGCCAATGTCCAGCTTTTCTTGTACTCTCGTGTCGCATTTCTTAATCAATTCTTGTTGGTCGGATATTTTATCAACATCACTATCCCCCAATACCCGCCCAAATGCAGATACATTCTTCCGTAAAACAATAGGGAAAATATCGGGCTTGTAATACGGGTATTCTACAGGCGCCAATTCCGTTTCAGGCTCTCCAAAGGGCAAGCCGGTTTCCAAATTAACGCCAAGGTCGGGAAGCTCTGCTTCTCTTTCCTCCATGGCAGGAATGACCGTTCCATCAGCTTTGATAATGTCCTCATCCAAAGTAAAAAAGGTATCATCCTCCAATCGAAAAGCCGTACTACCGCAGAATTGGCATTTTTCTCCCGTTACTCTCTGTCCGCATTTCTTGCATATCTTTCCCCGTCTTGCTTGGTAGTCGGGGATGTCCTCCAGTTCTATGTCGTTTACCCAACAGTACCGTCCAATGCCCCCATTTTTATTACGATAGTAAGCAATGTTCAAGGTAACCATTTCCTCTGCCGTTGTTGCATTTTCCCCTCGGCTCTCCGGGCTTTCCTCTGATTCTTTGCTGACATCTACGCCGTATTTGCTTTTGATGTACGCTTTTGTCTGTGCGATCCGCACTAAGATATAATCCATGTCGTTGATGTCATTGACACCGTTTTGAAAAATAACCTGTTTGGGATGTAATGTTCGCACACACAATTCCCCGACTGTCATGTGTGTGTGTCGGTTGCTGTCCCATTCCACTAGGAATATATTTCCCCCCTGTACAGGTGTAATTCGCTCATCTAAATCATTCAGCATTTCAAAGGGCAGACGATCCATTTCATTTCTTAAAAAATCCTCAATGATTTTTGCTAACTGCTCGTCCTTTTTTCTCCTTGCTGTCACCTTTGGCTTTGGGATGTTGCTGTCCACCTGTGCCTCAATGATTTCTGCTACAATATTTCGCACAACAGATGCCTTTTTTCCAGGAGTAGATGATGTGGCAAAAGGTGTTTTCTTAATCTCTCTCGTACCGTTGTAATAATTCCCACGCTGGTCCATTGCCATCAGCTCAGACTGGTACGCCGCCACATTCCGTCGTAGTCGGTCTTGCCATAAATCTAGCTTGTTTCTTTTCTCCTTCGATCCAAACATTTCTGTTCCCTCATTTCTTCATAAAGTTTAAGCCTTTCACAATTTTGTCACGGCTGCTCTGGTTCACGCCAATATAACGCTTTGTATAGCTAGGATCACTATGCCCCAATAATTCTTGTATAGCAACCACGTCCCCCGTTTCTTCGTACAGCCAGTATCCAAAGGTTTTTCGCAGTACATGACAGCTGATTCCGTCCTTGTAATCAAAAGCATTGGCAGCATCATTCAAAATCTGCCAAGCCCTCACACGCCCGATAGGCTCATTCCTTTTCCCTCGTAGTTTTCGAAAAAGAAATTCATAATCTTTTTTACCTCGGCAATAATGCCGATACACTTTTTTCAAATCCTCATTGATAAAAACAGGAATTCGCTTCCCTGTTTTTTGCTCCTTGATGTAAATATACTCACGGTCCCGTACATCCCGGACCTTCATTTGCAGCATATCCCCGATACGCCGCCCTAAATAAATTCCTGTCATAAACAATACATAATCCCGCTCACATTGGTCTTTCAAATAATCGCCAATATCCAAAATCAACTCCTTGTTTCTGATAGGCTCCACACAATTCATAGCACCACCCCCTCTCTAAAATGGATTGCCGTATTTGCCGATAAGGTATTCCTTGCCTTTCCTGTCAGCGTTTTGGTAATCCTCCCACAAATCCGCAGTCCATTCTGCTTTCTTCCGTTTTTCGTTTTCCCTCTCCGTCCTCTGCTGGCTTCGGATGCCCAAAGCAATGGCAAATCCCATGACCAAATCGTCATGCTCCCCTTGCTCTGCTTCTGCCCTTCCTTTTGCATTTTTCACAAAGGTCAGCATTTCTTTCAAGGTTTCTTCGTCTGCAATGTTTTCCATGCATTCTCTTGCAAAAGTAACAAATTCCCCGATAATGACAGGTCGTGTCACACTGTTGGTGTGGAAGCCAAAGCTTTTCCGCAGGCTCCCGGAATAACTGTCCATGACTTCCCGAACATATTGTTTCGGATACCCCAATCGCTCCAGCTCCCGTATGGGGTAGGTCGAGAAGTTCGTTTCCACCCCCAAAAGGGCCGTATTATAATACATCCCAAGGCAGTACATTTGCTTGGCATATAAATCCTCGTCAAATTGATGTCTTAAAATAGCACATTGCTTCCCTGTGATGTTGTTTAATACCTGCCCCGTAAAGTTGTCACTGCCGTCGCCTGCAGTATCCCCGCCAATTACATAAGGCACACCCTTTTCCACGTCCTCATAAATCCTCACAATGCCATTTTCGTCCTCTTGCCAATGGATATTTTTGATTTTCAAACCGTCATATTCATAGACAAACTGCCCAATTTTTAAAGGCTTTGTTTTTCGCACCTCTGCCAACCGCAAAATAATCAAGT
>CAZCDP010000050.1:0-9513 GCA_964497675.1 uncultured Candidatus Epulonipiscium sp. | reverse complement strand
CAAGGAAAACGTAGTTTTCCTTTTATAGGTCGAGGGTGAAACCCTCGTGGTGGTTTGGAGGTGAAACCTCCAAGGTCTTTCTTATGCCTTTCTTATGTCTTTCTTATGTCTTTCTTTTGCCTTTCTTTTGTCTTTCTCTCATAACCTCGCCTTAAAATCCTCATACCCAAAGCTTTTTATAGTTTCTATGGCCCCATCTTTTTTTAATGCTAAAATAGAGGGAAGATTTACCCCGTTAAACGTATTATTCTTGACCATAGAATAAATCGCCATGTCACAAAAAACAACTCTGTCCCCTATCTTCAATGGCTCATCGAAAGAATATTCTCCGATGATATCCCCTGCAAGACAGGTAGGCCCACCAAAGGTATAGGTATATGCCTTTTCCCCCGGGTTTCCACTGCCAATCACCATAGGTCGGTAGGGCATTTCCAATACATCAGGCATATGGCAGGCTGCCGAGGTGTCCAAAATAGCAATTCGTATCTCGTTATCCACAAGTTCCAAAACAGTTGCCACCAAAAAACCTGTGTCCAAAGCAACCGCTTCCCCCGGCTCCAGATAAACCTCTACATCATATGTTTGACGGATTCTTTTGATAACAGAAATCAACTTTTCTATGTCATACCCCTTTTTTGTAATGTGATGCCCACCGCCAAAATTAATCCATTTCATTTGATGCAGCCATGTCCCAAATTTTTCTTCTATGGCATCTAGTGTTTTTTCTAAGTCCTCTGCATCCTGTTCGCACAAGGTATGAAAATGCAATCCGCTAATGCCCTCCAGCTGATTCGGCTGAAAATTTTTTAAGGTAACACCAAGTCTGGAACCTACGGCACAGGGATCATAAATGCCATGCTCCTGTGTAGAATACTGGGGATTGATACGCATTCCGCATTCCTTTTTTTGTGCCAAAGCACGCTCCTTATATTTCTCCCATTGGGAAAAGGAATTGAATATAATATGGTCGCAAACCTCCAAAATCTCATCAAATTCTTCTTCCCGATAGGCAGGGGAAAAAATGTGATTCTCCCCTTTCATTTCCTCATGGGCAAGCCTTGCTTCGAATAATCCGCTTGCTGTTGCACCAGAAAGATAGCTCCCAATCAGCGGATAATAATAATACATAGAAAACGCCTTTTGTGCCAGCAAAATATGACAGCCTGTTGCTTCTTCCACCATTTTTAATATCTTCAAGTTTTTTTCCAGCAGTTCTTCTTCCACAATATAACAGGGCGTGGGAACCTCCAGCCATTCCTTTTTTAACTGCATATTAATCTACCAATGTAGGAGCAAAGTCCTCTTTCCAAGGCAATCCCCATTTGTTCAAGGCTTCCATAAATGGATCGGGATCAAATTCCTCAATATTAAACACGCCCGGGCCTTTCCAAGTGCCATCCATCAAAAGCATGGCTCCAATCATAGCAGGAACCCCTGTGGTATAGGAAACCGCCTGAGAACCCACCTCTTTATAACATTCCTGATGGTCACATACGTTATAAATATAATAGGTTTTCTCTTTGCCGTCTTTGATTCCTTTCATAATACAGCCTATATTTGTTTTACCCACGGTTCTTGGGCCAAGGCTTGCAGGGTCGGGCAATACAGCCTTCAAAAACTGTAAGGGAACAATTTGCTTGCCCTCAAATTCAATGGGCTCAATGGAAGTCATTCCTACATTTTCAAGGCACTTTAAATGTGTCAAATAGCTTTGTCCAAAGGTCATAAAGAAACGAATTCTCTTGATTCCTTTGATATTTAAGCCCAAGGACTCCAGCTCCTCATGGTGCAGAAGATACATATCTTTTTCACCAACCTCTGGAAAGTTGTATTCTCTTTTAATTTCCATTGGCTCTGTTTCTATCCATTCCCCATTTTCCCAATAGCTTCCCTTGGCAGAAACTTCTCTGATGTTAATTTCAGGGTTGAAATTTGTAGCAAATGGGTATCCATGATCTCCACCATTGCAATCCAAAATATCAATATAGTGAATTTCATCAAAATGATGTTTCATGGCATAGGCACAAAAAACACTGGTTACACCGGGGTCAAAGCCACTGCCCAAAAGTGCAGTGATACCTGCTTTTTCAAAGCGTTCTTTATATGCCCACTGCCATTTGTACTCAAATTTTGCCGTATCCAACGGCTCATAGTTTGCTGTATCCACATAGTGAGTTTTGGTAGCAAGGCAGGCATCCATAATTGTCAGATCCTGATAAGGCAGTGCAAGATTTAATACCAAGTCTGGCTTAAAATTGTTGATTAATGCGACTAATTCTTCCACATTGTCTGCATCCACCTGTGCTGTACTGATTTTTGTTTTTCCGCCATCCAGCTTTGCTTTTAAGGCATCACACTTACTCTTTGTTCTGCTGGCAATACAAATTTCTTCAAACACGTCGCTATTCTGACAACATTTATGAATCGCAACACTTGCAACGCCCCCACAACCGATAACCAATAATTTTCCCATGTCTGTTCCTCCTATTTTTCTTATTCTGATATGTTTGTTTTGATATGTTCTTTTTCTAAAGAAAGTAAAAGCTCTCTCCATATTTTTACTGCCGCCGCCGTAGAACTACCACTTTGGTCATAGTGGGGAGAAAGTTCATTGATGTCACACCCCACAATATTCGCATTTGTTACCTTTAAAACCGCCTCTAAAAGCTGCATAAACGTCACACCGCCTGCCTCTGGTGTTCCCGTTCCAGGAAACACCGAAGGATCTAACACATCCAAATCCAAGGTAAAATAGATTGGTTTTCCCTGCAAGCTTTCTATGACCTCGGAAAGACCTTGAAAATCAAATTTTCTTGTGGTCACATGGTCTTTTGCCCAGAGAAATTCTTCCCTCATACCGCTTCGTATCCCAAACTGATAGATTTTTCCATCCCCAACCAACTCCCACACACGCCGTATGACCGATGCATGGGATAGCTCTGTCCCCAAGTATTCCTGTCTTAAATCTGTATGTGCATCAAAATGTATGATATGCAAATCTGGGTATGTTTCGAAAACAGCACGGACAGCACCCAATGTAACAAGATGTTCTCCGCCTATCATGAGGGGCAGCTTGCCATCTGCCAAAATCTCTTTTGTCATATCATAAATATCATCTAATGCCTTTTTGGTATCTCCAAAGCAAAGCTCTAAATCCCCACCATCAAAAACAGCGGTATCCTCCAAATCCAAGTCTTGATAGGGGCTATAGGTTTCCATACCATAGGATTCCCGCCGCATGGTTTGGCTTGCAAAACGGGTGCCCGGGCGAAAGGAAGTGGTGGAATCAAAGGGTGCACCAAAAATCACAATCCTTGCATCCCGATACTCCTTATCACAGCCCAAAAAGGTTTCTATATTTCTATTCCACATCCCGAAGCATCTCCTCTACATAATTTGGCAATGCAAAAGCCCCTGCATGAAGCTGTGTATTATAATACCTTGTATTTAACCCCAAAGCCTTCCACCTTGCCCAATCCACACCATCTGTGGGATGATATTTCTTGGAAGCAAAGCCAAAAAGCCAGTGTCCTGAGGGGTAGGTTGGGATATGCACCTGATATACCTTGCTGATGGGAAAGGACTCTACGATTCTTTTATGTGCTCTCTGCATGGCATACGCATCCTCGGGATAAAAAGGATTTTCATGCTGATTCACCATAATTCCATCCTCTTTCAGTGCTTTATAGCAGTTGCCATAAAATTCTTTGGTAAAAAGCCCTTCGCCTGGCCCAAAGGGGTCTGTGGAATCCACAATAATCAAATCATAGACATTTTCATAATGCCGAATATATTTCAGCCCATCTTCAAAATAAAAATGAATTCTTTTATCTCCGAAACAGCCTGCAGTCTGGGGTAGATATGTTTTACATACCTCTACCACCTGCTCATCAATCTCTACCAAGTCAATGGTTTCCACTGTATCATAACGCAAAAGCTCCCGCACCGTTCCGCCATCCCCGCCACCAATCACCAATATTTTTTTTGCCATAGGGTGAACCGCCATGGGTACATGAACAATCATTTCATGATAAATAAATTCATCCTTTTCTGTCAGCATCATATACCCATCCAAGGTCAAAAATCTTCCGAATTCTTCGGATTGGAACACATCAATCCTTTGAAACTCACTGCTTTCTGAATATAACTGCTTATCCACCTTGATTGAAAAATTTACATTTGGCGTGTGTTTTTCTGTAAACCAAAATTCCATATCAGTACGCCCCCTTTAAAACATTCAAATACTTCAGTTCCATATCCTCCGTTCCCGTCAAGGAACAGCCTTTTTCCTTTGCATATTTGATATAATCGATAATATCCTTTGTAATCAATTCACCCGGTGCTAAAATAGGTATCCCCGGCGGGTAACACATAACAAATTCACTGCACACCTTTCCCACGGTATTCTCCAAAGGTAAGGTTTCTTTTTCGCCATAAAAAGCCGTCTGTGGTGTCAATATCACCTGTGGACTGATATATTCCACCTCCAGCATACCGCTCTTATCTTTTTTGTAACGCCGCCGAATCTCGGAAAGGGCGCTCACAAGCCGTTCAATATCTCTGGGACGGTCCCCCACCGATACATAGGCAAGTATATTTCCAATATCGCCAAATTCAGCCTGAATATCATAATCATCCCGCAAAATATCGTAAACCTCTATGCCTGCCAACCCAATATCCAGAGTATGAATAGAAAGCTTCGTTACATCAAAATCATAAATGGAATCCCCATTGATAAGCTCTTTGGAATATGCATAATAATCACCGATTTGATTGATTTCCCTTCTTGCATACTCTACAAGCTCCATAACCTTTTCAAACATTTTTTCCCCATGCACAGCCAAGTTTCTTCTGGAAATATCCAAACTGGACATCAAAAGATAGGAACCACTGGTTGTCTGTGTCAAATTAATAACCTGTCTGACATAGCCCTCCTTCACATAGGGCCCTGTCAGAAGAAAGGAGCTTTGTGTCAGAGAACCTCCCGATTTATGCATACTCACAGCAGACATATCCGCTCCTGCCGCCATAGCGGAAATCGGTAAATTTTTTCCAAAATAAAAATGTGTTCCGTGGGCTTCATCGGCAAGAACCAACATTCCATGCCGATGTGCCAGTTCTGTAATCGCCTTGATATCGGAACAAATACCATAATAGGTTGGATTGTTTACAAAGATAGCCTTTGCATCGGGATTTTCCAAAATTGCTTTTTCCACCTCTGAAATTTTCATGCCCAAGGCAATCCCTAAATCCCGATTCATTTCGGGGTTCACATAGACAGGAACGGCTCCCCCCAAAATCATGGCATTGATGACGCTTCTATGAACATTTCTGGGCAAAATGATTTTATCCCCTCGTTTGCATACGGATAAAATCATACTCTGTACCGCAGAAGTGGTTCCCCCCACCATAAAAAATGCATGGCTTGCCCCAAAGGCCTCTGCCGCTAATTCCTCCGCTTCTTTGATGACAGAAACAGGATGGCAAAGGTTATCTAAGGGCTTCATAGAGTTTACATCTACCGATAAGCACTGCTCCCCAAGAAATTCTGTCAGCTCTCGATTGCCCTTCCCCCGTTTATGTCCCGGTACATCAAAGGGTACAATCCGCATGGTTTTCAGCTGTTTCAGTGCTTCCAAGATAGGTGCTTTATTTTGTTCAAATTGATACATTTCCCTTTTCTCCTTCAAAACACATTGGTTCCACTGAATATCTCAATCATTTCCCTACGCAGGCTGTTGCTAATCGCAAGGCGTGTCTTAGGGGGAATTTCGTAAATATCCGTATTAAAAAGATAATTTTGTAATTCCGGTTCCTTAATCAGCATTTTTGTATGATATAAATTGGCTTGGTACATATTAATATCCACTGCATCATAGGCATCTAAAGTGCTTTTTTTAATATAATCCTGAATCGAGGTAATCTTGTGATCCATAAAAAGCTTCTTGCCTTCCATATCCCTTGTGAAACCCCGTACTCTATAATCCATGGTAATAATATCCGAATCAAAACTGCCAATCAAATAATCCAATGTCTTAAGGGGTGTGATTTCCCCACAGGTAGCCACGTCAATGTCTACTCGGAAGGTTGCGATACTGGTGTCGGGGTGAAATTCCGGGTAGGTATGCACCGTTACATGACTTTTATCCAGATGTGCCACTACGGTATCTCCGTATAAAATAGAGGCATCTTCTGAATTACTGTAACCAGAAGGTACCATATTATGCTCTGCAAGTAGAAAAGTTACACTTGCCCCTTGGGGGTCATAGTCCTGTTTTGATACACTTAATACATGAGCGCCTATCATCTCTGTCACTTGGAATAATATTTTTGTCAACCGTTCCGAATTATACTGTTCATCAACATAGGCAATATAATCTTTTTGCTCCCTTGCACTTTTTGCATAGCATACATCATAAATATTAAAACTCAGTGATTTTGTCAAATTATTGAAACCATATAATTTTAACTTTCCGTCCATATGTTTTCCTTCTTTCTATCCGTTTCTACCCACATAAAAATCCACAAAATAAAAAACTCAAGCTAAGATGAAAGTTACATCATCCACTTGAGTTTATCTACATAAAAAAATAAATATTCGTTTTATTCGAAATTGGTTGTTAAAACTTCTCCGAATAAGCTATTTTTTTCCATATGCAGGTATCAGAGTCTATATAGCAAGAATTTACTTTTACTACTCTTATTGATTGTTTCACAAGTGTGATGTACGTTTTTGTACACGGTTTATAGTAACCAACTTATAAAATTAGAGCAAAGGCTCAATCAATAAGGCAACGAAAGTTGCCAGCTTCGGCATTTGACCCGGCTGTCCGTATGGCACTAATTCCCCATCTCTAAGGAATGGTCAAAAATTCTCTGCTTATCCGCAGTATTTTTCATACTGTTTCAGGCTCTCATAACCAAAAATATTGAAATGATTATAAATGAGATTTTATTTAAAGTCAATATAATTTATTCAAAAAATTTGGTTTTACAAAATTTGGCCTCTTTTTTACAAATTTTCATTTTATACGATGTTTCGCAATACAATGAAGCTTTCTATAAAACTTATGGCAACCAATCTATTTTCCAGCTTTACAAGGCTTTTCAAAAAGTTGATTGTCAGTTTAACATAGTATTTTTCTAATCAAAATATCTTTAGAACAATAATAGCTGCTAAAAGGCTCAAAAATAGTACAGGAATTACTAAATGTGTTTTCTTTTTTGTTTCTTTGTATTCATACAATTCAATGATTGGCTTGCAAATGAGGCTAACCCCTAACGGAACATACCAAAGCGAAGAATTGACATAATTAAGTTTTGCTAAAATAAGTAATAATAGTCCTATGATTGATGCGATTTGGACAATTAAGTCAAGTGTCTTTTTCATTTATGCTCCTCCGCAAAATATAAAATTTGTTTGCCTTTTCTGCCAAGACAGCAATACGCCTCTTTCTAAGAAACAGAAGTTTTTTTCTATGATTATGCTCCGCAATCTACTTAAGTCCACATATGGGCATTTCAAAAATTGGGTAAACTTTCATCGTTTTCATAGAGATTATAGTGTTCCGATTTTGAACTAAATTCTTTTAACCATATAATCTTATGATCTTCCTTCCATTCTATCAGAGATATACCATCAAAATTTTAAATTTAACCGTCATCCTTTTTATCTTTAAAATGCCATTCTACGGTTGTATGACTGCCATTATGTATAAGTTGCTTTATATTCGATACAAGAACCGCTCCTTCTTATATACTACTCTTGAAACCATGTTCAACAGCTTAATTTCCTGATATTCATGCCCCCAACTTTCACGATACGATACAGTTTCATTAAAAACTAAATTGATAGGTGTTATATCGTTTTTAATCCACATTTCAAATCATATTTTTATAATTTGCCTTTGATTATCCATGAAAATTTCATCTTCCTGCAATATAAATTTATTTAATTGATTGCCGCTAATCTTAAACTACAGTATTAGTAAGGTACCATTTCGTACCAGCAAAATAGTACTATCCCAGAGGTATTGCTCATAACCTTACTTTGCAGAACTTGATAATTTTTGCAAGGTATCTCCGGTAATACGATATACTGTCCAGTCGCTCATTGGCTGAGCACCAAGACTTAGATAGAAATCAATACTTGGTTGATTCCAATCAATACACCACCATTCAAGTCGACCACACCCACGTTCCACGGCAATTTGAGCAAGTTTTTTTAAAATTGCTTTTCCATAGCCATTGCCACGATACTCGGGTAACACAAATAGGTCTTCCAGATAAATACCTGACCGACCGAGGAAGGTTGAAAAATTATGAAAGAACAGTGCAAACCCAACCTCTTTATTTTCAATCACTGCAAAAATCACTTCAGCCTTTTGCTGGTTAAAGAGCCACTCCTCCAACAATTCCTCATTTGCAACTACTTCATCCAGCAATTTTTCATAGCTTGCTAAATCCTTTATAAACTGCAAAATTAATGGTACATCCTTACGGTTTGCTATTCTAAAACTTAATTGATTATCCATTATGCGCATTTCCTCCTGATACAAACAAAATATAAATAATCCTTATTTGATTATATCACTCAAAACGAAAGAAGTCGATTGCAATGGCATTCGACTTCTTTCGACCTATTACGTTGGTGCAAGTGGCGATATCGGACTTTTAATAAAGGAAGATAATACCATACAACATGGATAGGCTATAATAAATTATACAAAAAACATTCGGACATGATAAAATAAAAAACAAGAGGTTCTATCATGTCAAAAATTAAAAATTATAAAAATGAGTTTAAAAGGCAAATAGTTTCTCTAAGGAAAATCGGAAAAATAGTTGCCTCTTTATCGGATGAGTATTGCATTGCAAAATCTAACATAAATAAATGGGTTCTAAATTGCAATAATAAGTTGAACTATTTTTCTGGCAAGACTAAATTTGCTAACACGAATAGATGATGTCTAACTGTTCTTCAAAGAGTTCTTTTGGAGTTTTGTATCAGAGAATCTTTCTTGGAAGTTGATTACACCAATCTTCAATAAAAGCAATATCTGAATATTAAATTTGGATATAGCAACACCTTTGGGTATAAATTTACGAATAAAACCATTATCACTGGTTATTGTTTTAATATTTGACTGAATTTTGAGCCGAAACAAGCCTTGATTTTATTAAGTTCTTCAATAACCACACGAGCTGTTTTTGTCGGAATTATCCGAATAATTGAATTATGGGTTTAGCTACCGTTATAGTTAAAAGAACTCTGTCTGTTTTGGTTTTTAAGCCTACGACGGTATCGATTTCCCAGTGCCAAAATTCATCCCTGCTGTTAATTGATTTTGGACGTTCTTCTATACTTGCGCCAAGATTTCTTTTATGACGCCTAACTCTTTTAGGCTTTGTATTTCTGCGAAGCTTTAGAGGTAAATCCATATTTGTAATTTCTACCAACCCAAGGTCAATATAATTATACATGGCTTTCATACATACCGTTTCTGAAAGCTT
>CAZCDP010000049.1:2813-9548 GCA_964497675.1 uncultured Candidatus Epulonipiscium sp. | reverse complement strand
CCCTTTTGCGGGCAGTTGAACCCTTGGATGGGGAATGTTTTTCTGCGCCCAGCCGGCGTATCTGTAATCAGAGGAAGCTTCTGCGGTTAGCAAAGCTTCATGATGGCAAGGAGTGCCGAAGCAAAGGTATTATCAGCAGGATACAGGGTATGTATTATTGCAGAGAAGCCCTGTAAACATACAAAGATAATTATAGTCAAAATGGGGGGGTGTGTCAAATGATATTCAAAGATATTGTAAGAATAAAAAAATGTATTGATAAAACACCCGGAAAAACTGTATAATAGAAGAGAATGAATTAAAAATAATGAAAAATGATATAAAGAAAGGAATTAAGATTATGAGATATGAAGGAACTGTTTACAGGCCACCCAGTGAGGCAGGCAGTCTTATTATACAGCTGACTATCGGCTGTGCCAGAAATACTTGTACCTTTTGTGCAATGTATAAAGACAAAAACTTTAGAGTCAGAGATTTACAAGAAGTTGTGGAAGATTTGGAAATGGCCAGAGATTACTACAAACGAGTTCCGGTGCGTAGGATATTTCTTGCCGATGGGGATGCCCTCATCGTAAAAACGGCAGACCTTTTATACATTCTTGGAAAGTGTAAGGAGTATTTCCCGGAAGTTGAGCGTATCTCTGTTTATGGTGCGCCAAAGGATATTATCGGAAAGACGCCAGAGGAACTGAAACAGCTGAAAGCAGCAGGCTTGGATATGGTCTATATGGGCCTTGAGTCCGGTGACGATGAAGTTTTGAAGGAAGTGAAAAAAGGCGTGACTTCGGAGGAGATGATTGAGGCCGGTCAAAAGGTGCGTGGGGCGAATATGATTTTGTCCATGACGCTGATTTCCGGTCTTGGCGGCAGAAAACGTTTGGCAGAACACGCCTTGAACAGTGCTAGGGTGATTACGGCAATCAAGCCTGAATATGTTGGCTTTTTGACACTTATGGTTGAGCCGGGAACGCCTATGTATGAACAGATGCGCAGGGGAGAACTGGAACTCCTCAATCCACAGGAGGTTTTGGAGGAAACACGCCTTTTTATCGAACAGGTAGATTCTGAGGGGACGATGTTCCGTTCCAATCATGCATCCAACTATATCCCGCTGGGTGGTGTCCTGAACAGGGATAAAGAAAAGATTTTGGCGCAGATTGAAGTGGCAAAGAAAAAGAGTAATTTCCGTCCTGAAAGCTATAGAGGTTTGTAAAAAAGGAAAATGTATTGCATTCTACGGACGGTATTTGCCGCCTGTAGAATGTTAAAAAGCCCATCTTACATTGAAAAGGCAAGGAGTTTGGGGAAAAGTTTCCCCCACCGGAATCACACCGGCATATTTATTTGGCACCCCGAAGATAACGGGGACGTCCGAAGGACGGCTTTTGCCAAAGGCAAAAGGGCTTGACAAGGCCCAGTGTGCAGAAAGAGCTGAGTTTTCAAGGTCTTTATGCCTGTTCTGAAAATTACGGCTTTTATCAGACGGTATCTAAAATTAAAGGAGTAGGGAACATGGCTTGGCTGGGATTTATTACCTTGATAACGATATACTGGTGTGTTTTTGTAACCCTGGTGACAGGACGGCTTGGCTGGACACTGCTTTGTATCTGGTGTGCCCCAATTCTTTGTATGTGTCTTTCTTATAGACCAGATATGGAGATTAACGGGCTTATGGTGCTGATTTGTATCCTTATGTTCTTTCTCTGCCGCAGAAGCCTGACAGATGTACGTATGTGGAATTTAAAAATGCGGAAAAAACATTCGATAATTTCTGGATTCCTTTATGTTCTTTGTCTGGCGTTCCTTTCATATTCAGTGTGGCAGGCACAGACTTTGGGCTACATTTGGAATTTTCAGGACTTTGCCTTTAAAAAATGGGGTTATTTGGGCAGCACCCTCTATTTTATCCCTATTTTCTTGCTTGCTCTGCCCCTAAGTCAAATGCTTTATAACAGTTTGGACAGAGTTTGCGTCAAGGAAAAGGAATTGATTCTTTTGGCCTGTAAGTTTTTTATTGCCAATGAACAGGGTGCCGAATGGGGTTTTTGGAAGGGGCATTTTCTGGATGGCATTAACAATGGAATAAACTATCATTTTCGTATGACACCAAGGACTTATTATATGATTCGGAAAGAAAAAACACTGCTGATTTCCGTAAAAACAGGTCTTTTGGGCGGGCTGTATGTGGTGGAAAATCCCTGCCCCGACCATGGGAAAAAAACAAGAAGGCGTGATAGAAAAAATATGAAGCTGGGTGTTTTCGGCTGTGTTTTAGTTATGGCGGCGGGCATTTGGCTGTTTTGGTTCTTATGATATACATAGATTTATAAAAGACTTTTTGGCGAAAACAGAAGCCAAAAAGTCTTTTTTTGTGTTATGTGGGTAGCTTTTTGTTCTACTGTACTTACTTTAAGACGTGTTGGTGAAGTCACAGGATATAGATTTTGTCTACCCTCTCTTTGCGGTTTCATCTTCGGCCCATAAAGGAAAACTAGGTTTTCCTTTAGAAATAAGGCTTGTCTGATTTTCTATTAATTTTTTATAAAAAAGATGTGGAGTTTGAGGTGAAACCGCAAAGGTTTTGTTTTCAAAGGGAAAATACGCAAACAAGAGGTATGTCCTCCTGTTTTTTTCATATATTGATAAACAGGAAGGATGTGCAGTGACGGTGAAAAAGCTAATATTAGTTGTTGTTTTTTATGTTTTTTTGACGATTATTCTTCTGCCGGCACTGGTGACGGTAGCTTGCAGCCCCAGAGAAAAGAAGGAAAAGCCTGCACCTGCCAGAGAGGATACGATTATGGAGGTCTATAGCCCTGACATAGAAAGAATGTCGTCGGGGGAGTTAGAGGATTATATCAAAGGTGTGGTAGGAGCGGAGATGCCTGCCTTGTTTCCGGAAGAAGCTTTAAAGGCACAGGCAGTGGCCGCCAGAACTTATGCTGTGCGTAAAATGCGTGAAGCAAAGAGCGACGCTGTTCCCTATGATATCGGACAGGCATACCTTACCACAGACCAGTTAAAAGAGCGGTGGGGCAATCATTTTGGGGAATACTACAAGAGAATTTGTGATGCGGTGGATGCTACCCACGATGAGATTATGGTTTATGAAAAAGAGCCGATTCTAGCGGTGTTCCATGCCGAAAGTGCAGGAAAAACGGAAAACTCGGAAAATGTCTGGGAACAGGAAATCCCGTATCTGAAAAGTGTGGACAGCAGCTTGGATGAAGCGGCACCGGATTTTGAAAAAGAAACGACACTGACCTGTGATGAGGTGGTCAGACGATTGACTGGAAGACAGGGGGATTTGGGGCTGACGGCTGAAAACGTAGGAACAAAGCTGGAAATTTTGGAGCGTTCCAAAGCGGGGTACATACAAAAAATCAAGGCCGGGACTAAGGTTTTGACAGGAAAACAGGTACGGGAAGCACTGGGGCTTCGCAGTGCCAATTTTGTGATGAAACAAAATACGCCGAATACGATAACCTTTGTAACGAGGGGGTTTGGCCATGGTGCGGGCATGAGCCAGTATGGCGCTTGCTTTATGGCGAAGGAGGGCAAAAGTTACAGGGAAATACTAGAGCATTATTATTCTGGGGTAGAATTTCAAAAATGGGATAAAACAAAGTTATTGGCTGAATAAAAAAATCATCGAAGGCAATACTATTGCTGGAGGTGTTAGTATGAATAAACGCAAAGGCTGGGATAAAGCTTTGTTCGCCTGCATGGGCATTATTGTTGTGGGAGCAGGACTTTCTTTTTATGGCCTCAACAAGACAAGCAACAAAAAACCGCCGGAAAACGTCCCTCAAATTAGGGAAGAAGTACCTGCACAGCAGGTCGGCGCGAACAGGACACCCAGAGTTGAGGTTTCTATGAAAGAACGGGAAGCCATGTCTTTGGACGACAGCGATAGGAAGCAAAAAGAACCCCAGAAACCGGAAGCTGAGGATGTTTTTTTAGAAGAAACGGATTATGCACAGACAGGTGTATTTGCCAATGAGCCTTTATTCCAGTTTCCATTACAAGGAGAAATTGTTATGGATTACAGCATGGACCATGTCATCTATGATACAACATTGGACCAGTACCGTACCAATAACTGTGTTTCTATCTCTGGGAAAAAAGGCGAGAAGGTAAAGGCATCAGAAGGTGGTATCGTAAAAAGTGTCGGTATGGACGATGAGCGGGGCGTGACGGTAGTCATCAATCACAACAATGGCTGGGAAACTACATACAGCCAGTTGGAGGAAAACGTTTTGGTTGCAAAGGGAGATAAGGTGAAAAAAGGACAGGAAATCGGTACAGTAGCCGAACCGACTAGGTACGGTGTCATGCTGGGCAGTCATCTGGATTTCTGTGTAACTAAAGACGGTGCGTATGTAGACCCAAAAAGTGCATTGGCAGAGTAAGGAACCCCCCGAGGGTGTCCCAAAAGTCATGAAATGACTGAAAGGGCATCCTCTATTACTTTCAGACGCAAGCTATATTAAAGTAGGTAATGTATGTGAAAACGTTGATTTCTTGTGCAAAGGCACGTTCTAGGAATCAATGTTTTTTTGTATTTTTGCGGAAAGGCATATCCCCAGCATGGTTCTGAGTGAAAGATTTGCAGCCTTTTATGGCATAAAAGATAAGAAAAGCACAGTTTTCCGTTATGGGTCGAGGTGAAACCCCTCATGGGGGCTTGGAGATGAACCCTCCAAGAGGGGTGTGACACTGTCGGTAGGTTTTTATATTTTGTTTACAAACAGGAAGGGATTCTATATAATAATATCATTATGCAGTACCTATAAAAATAAATGACAACCCCATAGCAACGGATTATAGGAGGGACTTTAAAATGATAAAACTTTATGACGGCGGTGCCTATTTATTGAACGGCACAGAAATCATTGCCGATAATCAGGAGGCAGCGGCAATTTTAAAAAGCAAGCTAGGGGAGCGGGTTCCAAGCAAAGAGGAAGCGACCGCCCAGACGATGGCCTATTCTATTTTGAAAAGCCATAATACATCGGACAATATGGACAAGCTGAAAATTCGTTTTGACCGAATGGCCTCCCATGATATTACATATGTGGGTATCGTACAGACAGCTCGTGCCAGTGGATTGGAAAAATTTCCTATGCCCTATGTATTGACGAACTGTCACAACTCCCTTTGTGCTGTTGGCGGAACCATTAATGAGGATGACCATTTATTTGGTCTTTCCTGTGCTAAAAAATACGGCGGTATCTATGTGCCTGCCCATCAGGCGGTTATCCATCAGTATATGAGAGAAATGATGAGCGGTGTTGGTAAAATGATTTTAGGCTCCGACAGCCATACCCGTTATGGTGCCTTAGGTACTATGGCGATTGGCGAAGGCGGCCCGGAGCTTGTAAAGCAGTTATTATGCAAAACCTATGATGTTGACTGTCCAAAGGTAGTAGGCGTGTACCTCACAGGCAAGCCGATACCCGGCGTAGGCCCGCAGGACGTGGCGTTAGCCATTATCAGTGCAGTATTTGAAAATGGCTATGTAAAAAATAAGGTTATGGAATTTGTAGGGGATGGTATTGCCAATTTAAGTGTGGATTATCGTAACGGCATCGACGTTATGACAACGGAAACCACCTGCCTTTCCTCTGTTTGGAAAACAGATGACAAGGTAAAAGGCTGGTATACAACCCATGGCAGGCCTGACGAATTTGCCCTCTTGGAACCGGGAAAAGTTGTCTATTACAATGGCATGATTGTAGTGGATTTATCAAAAATTCGCCCGATGATTGCTATGCCTTTTCACCCAAGCAATGTTTACACCATTGAGGAACTGAACGGAAACCTTATGGATATTCTGGACGAGGTGGAAAAACAGGGCGTGCAGCAGTTGGAAAGCGATCAGGTGACATTTACACTGAAGGATAAAGTGAAAGATGGCAGGCTTTTAGTGGAACAGGGTGTCATTGCGGGATGTGCCGGCGGTACTTATGAAAATATCTGTGATGCGCGGGATATTTTAAAGGGACATTCCGTCGGGAGCGGAGAATTTGCATTGAGTGTCTATCCTTCCAGCCAGCCTGTATTTGTAAGCTTGCTGGAAAACGGCGCCATTGCTGATGTCATGGTTACCGGTGCTACGGTGCGTTCGGCGTTCTGCGGCCCATGCTTTGGTGCGGGAGATGTGCCTGCCAATAACTGTTTGAGTATCCGTCATACAACCAGAAACTTCCCCAACAGAGAGGGTTCCAAGATTACCAGCGGACAGATTGCTTCTGTGGCACTCATGGATGCTCGTTCCATTGCGGCAACGGCTGTGAACCAAGGCAGGCTGACAGCGGCTACGGAGCTGGATATTGATTATACCAGACCGGAATATCATTTCAACGGAGAGGTATATCAAAACCGCTGTTACTTTGGTTTTGGAAAACCGGAGCCTTCCACAGAGTTGAAATTTGGCCCCAATATCGTAGATTGGCCGGCTATGAGCCCTTTGACCGAGGATATTGTTTTGAAAGTCGTAACGGTGATTAATGACCCTGTTACTACGACAGACGAACTGATTCCTTCGGGTGAAACGTCCTCCTACCGCTCCAATCCGTTGGGCCTTGCGGAGTTTACCCTGTCCAGAAAAGACCCCGCCTATGTGGGTCGTGCCAAAGAGGTGCAGACAGCGGAAAAAGCCAGATTACAAGGCGAAAGTCCTGTGGCGGCGTACAGTGAAATGACGACGGTTTTTGCAGCCATCAAGGAGAA
>CAZCDP010000049.1:1057-2803 GCA_964497675.1 uncultured Candidatus Epulonipiscium sp. | reverse complement strand
AACAGGTATCGGCAGTACGATTTTTGCCGTAAAACCCGGGGATGGCTCTGCCCGTGAACAGGCGGCAAGCTGTCAGAAGGTTTTGGGCGGATGGGCAAATATTGCTACAGAATATGCCACAAAGAGATACCGTTCCAACCTGATTAACTGGGGTATGCTTCCATTTTTATTGGAAGAAGAACGGCCCTTTGAAAACGAGGATTACATTTTTGTACCGGGAATTCGGGAAGCCATTGCACAGAAAAAGGAAGAAATTCCTGCGTATATCGCCAATAAAGGGATGAAAGAGTTTACCTTGAAAATGGGAGATTTAACAGATGACGAAAGAAAAATCATTCTTTCCGGCTGTCTGATTAATTTTTACAGAGAATAAGAATGGGATTGCCTTCTTGCCTATGGGCATGGGGAGGTTACTGGAAACAGATAGAATAGAAAAGACCAAGCATGGTGCAGACAAAGGCTGCACCATGCTTTTTAGAGGTTTTATCTCTAAACCACCACGAGGGTTTTGCCCTAGATCATAATGGAAAACTACGTTTTCTTTAAGATTTTTTTTCGCTTTTTGGTGTGATTTTAATGAATTCAAAGGTGGAATAAGGCAGAGCCAGCACCAATAGGGAGCCGATTCCGATAACACCTGCCAAATTTAGCACAAGGATACCTTGCGTGTAGGCATAGATAACGTTCCCTTTCAGGAGGCCCCACATGGTATTATACATTGTCATACCGGGAACAAGAGGGAGGATACCTGCCATATGATACATGGTGGAAGGTGCACGGCGTGCATAGGAAAGAAATCTGGCGGCAGCCGTAACGGCAACAGCAGCCAGAAACGTTCCTAAAACGATATGATTCCCTAAGTTTTTTACAAAATAAAAAACCGCCCAGCTGATACTGCCGCAAAGACCGCAGAAGGGCAGCTCGTTTTTTGGGGCATTGAATACAACGGAAAATGCCATACAGGCAACAAATGAAAAGATGATTTGTAAACAAATTTGTAGAAACAAAAGGACTCCTCCTAACCAATGAGTGATGGGAAAACACTTAAAACAAAGCCTACGCCGCCGGCAACAGCGATAGCCACAAGAATAGCCTCTATGATTTTGGAAATACCGCTGAGCATATTTCCTTCCATGGTGTCACGAATGGCGTTTGTGATGGTAACACCAGGCAAGAGGGGCATGATACTGCCGACTATGACAATATTATAATGGGTACCCAAGCCCAGTTTGTAAAAGAGCAGGGCGAAAGCGGCGGCAAAGACACCCCCAAACAGGGAGTTCAAAAAATAGGGTGTATTTTTTTTAGACAAAAATCCGATAAACGCCCCCAGCATGGTTCCTGTCAGCAGGGCAACCAGACCGTCTGCAAAATCTCCCGAAAACATCAGTGTGAAAGCGCCGGAGGCGATACCATAACAGGCCATGGTCAGATGGGACGGAAAAAAAGGCCGTCGGTAGATGGTGGAAAGCTCTTGATAAGCTTCTTCCAATGTCATTTGCCCCGTCACAAATTTTCGGGAAAGAGAATTGACCAGACAAATTTTTTGAAAGTCAATGGAACGATTGGGAACCTTTCGGGACATGGTCAGAGAGCCGGAAAGGGGGCTATGTATGCTGACAATAAGCATAGTGGATAAAGCCACAGCCTCAGGCAGGTTATTACCGCCCACAGACAAGATTCGTTCCATGGTATCCTCTACACGGTGGGTTTCCGCACCGGAAGTCATCATAATTTCCCCGGCAT
>CAZCDP010000049.1:824-1047 GCA_964497675.1 uncultured Candidatus Epulonipiscium sp. | reverse complement strand
AGATTCAAAAGCATATTATCATCCATAAGGGTTATTCCTCCAAACATAAAAGCAATTCATATTATTAGTGTATCGCTTTTTTGGGATTTGTGGAAGGGAAAAAGCGGATTTCTTTGTTTCTGTGCAGATTATACAGAAGTAGGAATGGATTGGAGCATTTCTTGTATATTTTAAAAACCCTTTACATCATAGGGCTTTTATACTATAATGATTGCAGATAAAT
>CAZCDP010000049.1:0-814 GCA_964497675.1 uncultured Candidatus Epulonipiscium sp. | reverse complement strand
TGGGGGTGCTGTAAGGCTGAGAGAGCGGAAACGCTTAACCCTTTGAACTTGATGTGGTTAATGCCAACGCAGGGAAGCCTATGCTGAGTAAGTTTTTTTCAGGCAGAAAACTCTTTCCCGTGGGAAGGAGTTTTTTTATTGTGACTTTGTAGATTACCGTAGAAAAAGGATGGGAGGATAATATGAAGCTAACGCAACAGCTATATGAAAGTGTACAAGATATTTGGGAAAGCTATTACAGCCATCCCTTTTTAGAGGAACTGGGAAAGGGTACTCTGGCTTTGGAAAAATTTCGGTTTTATATGATACAGGATTATTTGTATCTTTTGGATTATGCAAAGGTGTTCGCCTTTGGTGTCATCAAAAGCAAGGATGAAGACGTAATGCGAAAATTTGCACAAATGGTACATAATACACTGGACGGAGAAATGAAAATACACAAAAGCTATATGGAACGGCTGGGTATCACGAAAGAGGAAGTAAAAAGGGCGATGCCTGCCTTGGCAAACACATCTTATACCAGTTATATGCTGGCTGTAGGTGAAAGTGGTGGTGTTTTAGAACTTTTGGTTTCTATTTTGTCCTGTGCGTGGAGCTATCAAAAAATCGGCGAGCACCAAGCCAAAATCCCCGGGGCACTGGAGCATCCTCTCTATGGGGAATGGGTGCAGGGCTATTCCGGCAAGGAATATGTAGAGGGTACCAAAGAAATCATTGATTTGGTAGATGAATTGGGAAAAGACTGCACACCAGAGGAAGTGGAGCATTTAAAAACAATCTTTATTCGTTGCAGTCGTTATGAATATCTGTTTTG
>CAZCDP010000048.1:0-9706 GCA_964497675.1 uncultured Candidatus Epulonipiscium sp. | reverse complement strand
TTTTAGAAATAATAAGAATAAACATAAAAAGCAGGAGATTTCATGGGTTTATTCATGACCGCTCCTGCCTTTTGAAAAACTTTATTTTGTTGTTACAATCATCTCTCTTTATACCATTTCCCGACGTCCTTCTAAAGCACGGGATAGTGTAATTTCATCCACATACTCCAAATCTCCGCCTACAGGCACACCATTGGCAATACGTGTTACCTTGATTTCCAATGGTCTTAGAAGCCGACTAATATACATCGCTGTGGCTTCCCCTTCTACATTGGGATTCGTAGCAAGAATAACCTCTTCCACTTCCTCCCCCTGCAACCGTGCCAAAAGCTCTTTAATTTTGATGTCCTGAGGGCCCACGCCTGTCATAGGCGAAATAACCCCGTTCAGCACATGGTACACTCCGTGAAACTCCTTTGTTCGTTCATAGGCCGCCATATCTCTGGGATCCTCCACTACCATAATAATCTTATGATTCCGCTTTGAATTGGCGCAAATAGGGCAAGGGTCACTGTCCGTCAGATTACAGCAGACAGAACAATAACGCACATTCTTCTTGGCTTCCGTAATCGCCTCCGCCAGCCCCTGTACACTATCTTCCGACATATGGATAATATGGAAGGCAAGACGCTGTGCCGATTTTCCGCCGATACCCGGCAGTGCAGCCAGTTCCCCAATCAATCGGGTTATGGGGTCGCCGTAATAATTCATATGCATTCTCCTATTTTAGAATAAACCGCCGCCGCCCATGCCGCCTGTGATTTTTCCCATTTCATTATTATACATTTCATCCGCCTGACGAATTGCCTCATTGACTGCGGAAAGCACCAAGTCCTCCAGCATCTCCACATCATCAGGATCTACAACCTCTGGATTGATTTTGATTTCCTTGATTTCCTTTTTTCCTGTGATGACGATTTTCACAGCACCGCCGCCACTGGTCATTTCCAGTGTTTTGTCGCCCAGCGTTTCCTGGGCTTCCGCCATCTGTTTCTGCATTTTCTGTGCCTGTTTCATGAGATTATTCATATTCATGCCGCCCATGCCGCCGAATCCTTTTGCCATCTGTAATTCCTCCTGTTTCTATCGAATAATTTTATACTTCTTTTCTATTTTACATGAAACTGTTCTCGCATACAACCGTTTTCTCTGCACTTAGTCCTGAAAATCCGCTTCTGGGAAATAACCGCTCAACAGGCTTTCAAACTCTGTGTCCGTTTCCTTTTTTTCCGTCTTTCCATAAGTCATATCATACCAGCTATCATATTCTTTTTTCGCTATGGTGCGAAGACGAAAGCTTTTTCCAATCCGTGCTTCCAATTTTTCACCAATCACATCAAAATATTTTTCTACCATCACCTGCAAGGCAGGATAAGCACAGATAAGATACAGGTTTTCGTCCTCTTTAAAGCCAAGCTCCACCTCAGACAGCTTTGCCTTCAGCACTGTATCAAATTCTTCCCGAATTTCCGGCCACTGTGCCACTGCCGCCTTTCTATCCTCAGACAGTGCAGGTGGCTTTTTTTTCGGTTTTGCCTTGGCAGGCTTTTCGGTCGTCACAGTCACAGTCTGCACAGGAACGCCTTTTTCTACCACCTTTTCTAAATTCGCGAGCCTTGCGGCAATGCTTTCATAGCCCGTTTCTGCAGAAGGAGAACAGAGCTTGATGAGTGTGACCTCCAGCAATATCCTTTCATTGGAAGCATATTTTAAGCTGCTTTGCAGACCCGAAAATGTTTGGATTAGATAAATCAATTCCTCCGACGACACCTGTTTTGCCTGCCCTTTTAACTGTTCCAAATTTTCCTTTGACATATCCAAAATTTCCGTAGGGTCTGGAATCGTGGCGGCTACGAGAAGATTTCTGAAATGAACAATCAACTCCGTTACAAACTGGCTCACATCCCTGCCCTGCAAAATGATTTCTTCGACCAAATCCATAACAGCCTTGGCATCCTTTTTACAAATTCCCTCTGTCATGGCAAAAAATACACTGTTATCCACAGAACCAACAATATCCAGCACTTTTTCCAGTGTTACCGTTTCTCCGGTGTAAAACGCCAGACACTGGTCCAAAATGCTTAAAGAATCCCTCATAGAACCGTCTGCCAAACGGGCAATATAACGCAAAGCGTCCTCTTGTGCCGAAAGCCCTTCTATGACCAGATACCCTTCCAATGTTTTTACAATATCATCCACTGTAACCCGCCGAAAGTCAAATCGCTGACAACGGGAAAGGATGGTGGCAGGCACCTTTTGGGGGTCTGTAGTCGCCAGTACAAAAATCACATGAGCCGGCGGTTCCTCCAATGTTTTCAGCAAGGCATTAAACGCCCCCGGGGAAAGCATATGCACCTCGTCAATGATATAGACCTTATATTTCCCCTCTGCCGGAGGATATTTGACTTCCTCCCGAATTTCTCGGATATTGTCTACGCCGTTATTAGATGCGGCGTCTATTTCAATGACATTCATACTTCTTCCCTGCAAAACGGCCTGACACAGCTCACATTTGTTACAGGGTTCCCCCTCTACGGGATGCAGACAGTTGATCGCACGGGCAAATATCTTCGCTGTGGAAGTTTTTCCCGTTCCCCTTGTGCCACAAAATAAATAGGCATGGGACACCCGTCCCGTTTTCATCTGATTTTTCAGCGTCCGCACAATATGCTCCTGACCCACGACCCCCTGAAAGGTATCGGGGCGGAATTTTCTGTATAAAGCAGTATAGGACATGGCGCACCTCCTTTGTATCAAACAATATTTTACCATAAACCCCCAAATTTGAAAAGGAAGAAGACCGAGAAAATCAACCCATAGAGAAAGTCAGCGGATATAGACTTTATCTAAAACCATCTTACAGGGCTTACCTCCAAAACACCACAAGGATTGACCTCGACACATAACGGAAAACTTCGCTTTCCTTGGGAAATTGGGTTATTTTGCAAACAAATTACAAAAACAAAGAGCCGATTTCAAAAAATTTCTGAAATCAGCTCTGCTATATTTCTATAGGAATCCGTGCGCCCACTTTTGACATGGCTTCCCATGCGTTACCTTTCTTGCCGACTCAGACCAAGCTTCCTTGCGGCACACAGAAGGGATTACTTAGTGCTGCTGCCTTCCGGCCCTGACACGGTTCATAAGTTTCTGTTGCACAAGACTCAATCCTCAACACCGCCTTAAAAGGTCAGACCATAAAAAACGCAAGCCTAGAGCAGGCATCACCCCCACTATAGCGGATTGTGGGTACAGGGCGCCGCTACCTCCCCAGCTAGCACGGAAATTTTTAATCAATTCTTTTGTACATCTTAGTATAACCGTTTTCGCCAATCCTGTCAATATTTTATAAGCCTTCTTCCGTTACCTTGTTTTTCCGAAACTGTCTGAAAAAGCAACTCATAAGCTCTCCGCATTCCTCGCCCAAAATGCCCTCTACCGTTTCCACCTGATGGTTCAGCCGTGGCTCATGAAGCACATCCAAAACGGAACCGGCACAGCCTGCTTTTTTGTTTCTTGCGCCAAAAACCACTTTGGGAATCCTTGCCTGCACAATCGCCCCGGCACACATGGGGCATGGCTCCACAGTCACATATAAAACGCAGTCCTCCAAACGCCAGTCGCCCAGCACTGCCGCCCCTTGGTTGATAACATCCATTTCTGCATGACGCAGAGGGTTTTTTGCTGTATTTCGTAAATTATGCCCTCGTGCGATGATTTCTCCATCTCGCACCATAACGGCACCAATGGGAACTTCCCCGCAATCAAAGGCTTTTTTGGCTTCTTCCAGGGCCTCCGCCATATATTTTTCATCTTCTGTCATAAAAGTACACTCCATTTACTCACCGATATAAAGTTTCTGGTTCATTTTTTCGATGTCACTGATGCCGATATAATCATCCTTACCATCCCCATCAAAATCCATGGCATAGATTCGGTCGCCATATTCAATATCCTCGTTATGGGACATAAGTCCGTTTTTCGTCAGCACATAGCGTATGGTCGTTCCCGTAATATCACAGATATAGACCTCCTTCACGCCGTCCTGATTCAAGTCCCCCGTATAAATAGCACCTGTCAGGCTTTCCACCCCCAGATGGGTACTCCAAACCTTTGTGAACCCCGTCTTGGTTTTATGATACAAATAGAGGTCCAGTCCATCCGTCATCAGATATTCCATAACGCCGTTGCCGTCCAAATCCTCGGCATGAAACTGGGTTACTCCATGATTCAAAAAAAACTGCTTTTGCTTTGTCCAGCCCCCATGGGTTTTTTCATAGTATTCCAATATCCCCCCGTTGGCAAGCACCAGACTGCTTCCGTCTGCTGCCACGCAGGTATACTCCTCTGAGGAAAGCTTCATTTCCTCTCCGCTTTTTGCCAAGTTTTCGTTTAGGAATACCAGCTTTTCCGAAGCAACATTAACTGTTTTGCCTTCCCCTTCCCCCTTGGGTTCCAGACGGCTCAAAAGCACCGCCATGGTACTGCTGCCCCCTTCTGTTTCAGGAGGAAGAAAAGAGGCACCAGTCACTTCCAAACCGCCGCCGCCCAGATATAGGGTACGGAACCGCCGAAATGCTTTTTGAAAACGGTATACAGAAATTTTGCCTTTTTCCACAGAAGCTGTCAGTACATGGTTCTTGCTATCCCTTCCGCTGGAAACAAAACCGTCCACAGGAAATACCGCCGTTTTTTCTGAAAAAACAGCTTTGGGTGCATCACTTTCAAATTTGGTAAACTTTCCGTCTGCCAAAAACACATTCCTATTTTTTAGGCTATAATAACCGTTGTCGTAACCGCCGCTGTAAAAAGCCCCTGCCAAGCTGCCATGGATAAAATAAAAATAAGCCAGCCCCGCCTTGTCACCGTTAAAGTGAAGAAGCTCCACCGTTGCTGCCACAGCTTCCTTTCCCTCATGACCGGCCAATGAAAACCCACAGTCCGCCGACACATCAAAAATTTTCTGATTCTCCTCTGTTTTTTCCGGAATCGTTCCGCCCAGAAACAACAGTGTGTCAGAATCATATCTCCAATAAAAATCGTATAGTACCTTATCTATTTTTTCTTCATACGTTTTCCGCTCTTTTGCAGAAAGTGTAAAAGTAGTTTCCTCCTCCTCTCCCTTTCCGCCGCAACCTGTCAGGCACAGCAGAAGCATCAACCCCATTGCAATGATTCGTTTTATCATACGTTTGTCACGTCCTCAGTTTTCGGTTTTTTCTCTATATCGTATCACGATTCTTTTCATTATATAATACGAAAGGACTTTTTTCAAATATCATTTTCCAAAAAGTGCGTATGTGATATAGAATGCCGCCACAATCCCCGCTCCATTGGCAATGAGCGCCCCCGACAGTGTATATCTTGTTTTCCGTATTTTTACGGACATAAAGTAAACGGACATAGTATAGAACACCGTTTCCGTACAGCTCATCATGATAGACGCCAGCCGTCCCGAAAAAGAATCGGGCCCCACACTTTGAAAGAGATCCACCAAAAGTCCCATGGCCGCAGAGGAAGACACCAAACGCATCAGACCAATGGGTACAACCTCCGCCGGAAATCCCACCGCCGAGGCAAAAGGGCGTAAAATTGCCGTAATTCCATCCAATGCACCGCCGGAGCGAAGAACCGCCACCGCTACCATAAGCCCCATCAACGTGGGCAAAATATCTATTACAATATGTAACCCCTCTTTGGCACCCTCCACAAATGCGTCATAGATATCAACCTTTTTCACACAGCCGAAAAGGATGACAACCAGCACCGTAACAGGGATGATAAAATCAGAAATTACCAATAACAGTGACATCATTGTTTTTTCCCCCGCCTTTCAAAAAACTTTGCTGCCGCAATCCCCGCTGCCGTAGAAACCAGCGTCGCCACAATACCGCCGCCGATAATCTCCGAAGGGTTGGCAGACCCATATTGGGCACGAAAAGCAAGGATATTCACTGTCACCAGCTGAAGGGAGGACATATTGATAATAAGGAACATACACATAGACTTGCTGGCTGTTTTTTTATCTTTATTCAACTTTTGAAGCTCCTTCATTGCCAAAAGCCCCGCAGGGGTAGCCGCCCAGCCCAGCCCCAGAAAATTGGCGGCAAAATTGGTGGCAATATACTGCCTTGCTTTGTGATTCTTCGGAACCTCCGGAAATAAAAAATTCAGAACCGGGGAAAGCTTCTCTGATAAAGCCTCAATCATACCGCCACGTTCCGCAATCTTCATAATCCCCGACCAAGTTGCCACCACCCCAGCCATAGTTATGCCAAGGCTCACAGCATCCCTTCCGCCATCAATGACCGCACCCGTAACCAAATCCATTTTCCCTGTAAATAGCGCAGTACAAATGCCTAGTATCATAAAAAAACTCCATATAAAATTTAACATATACCAAATCACGCCCCTCTGTATACATCAATTTATGTATGGTTTGTGCAGTCTATTTCTGCAAAATTCCCTCTTTATTTTCTCTTTTTCTGTATTCATTGACTTTAAATTACAGTTATGTTATTATTTATGATGTATTTAGAAAATCATATAGAGGATTGTAGGGGGATTTAATTAGCATGAAATCAACAGGTATTGTAAGAAAAGTGGATGAATTAGGACGTGTCGTACTTCCAATTGAACTTCGCAGAAATTTAAACATCAATGAAAAGGATGCTTTGGAGATTTTTGTGGATGACGAAAAAGTAATATTAAAAAAGTATGAACCTGCTGATATCTTCACAGGAAGTATGGATGACTTAATCGATTACAAAGGCAAAAAAGTATCGAAAACATCTATTCTGGAAATGGCATCCATTGCCGGCTTCGACGTAAACCGTCGTTAATAAAACCTTTGGTCCAAGGAACTGTAACCCTAAAGATTAATTAACACGAAGTATTAAGAATAGCCACAGTAAGTTCATCACTTATTGTGGCTATTCTTAGTGTGTCCATAAAGCTGACACGCTTTATTTTAAGACGCAAAACGTCTAAAATAACAGCAAAAATTTATAATTTCAGTGCCGTTGCTTTCTTCTTTTCCATCTCTAATTTACAATTAAAAATTTCCTTATTCCTATTTATATTTCTCCCGTTCTTTTTTGTTTCTTTTATTTCAAAAGACCATCCAATTTTGTTGCCAGCTGTGCCGCAGGAACAGCACCTACAACCTGGTCTACAACCTTGCCGCCTTTAAAAAATAATAAGGCAGGTACACTCATAATTTGATATTTCTGTGCCAATGCTGCGGATTCGTCAATATCGACCTTCGCAATCTTAGCTTTCCCTGTATAATCTACCGCAAGCTTTTCCATGATAGGACCCATCATCTGACAAGGGCCACACCAAACTGCCGCAAAATCAACCAAAACCGGCACATCGCTCTGTAAAACCTCTTTTTCAAAATCCCCTGTTTTAAGATGTAATAACATAATAATAGCCTCCTTTATTTTATCCGTCTACTCTTTTAGTATCATTCTAATTTACTTCTTTATACGTATTATAACCTAGTTTTTTAAAAAAATCAATAACTATTTTTACATGATAACAATTATCTATTGAAAAATGTATAAAAAATATTTTCCTGCCAATACTGATTAATGAGAATGTTATTCTCCCCCATACGATAACATTCTTTCTACTTCTTCCCCTTAGAAAGGGCGGTGAATAATCACCGCCCTTTTACTTTTTCAAAAGCAAAAGTTTGGAAAATGATTCATATAGCCAATAACCATTTGATGCTGTTTGTGGTAATCGCTTTAGTATGTGTTATATAAATACGAATTATAAGGAAAAAGGACTTGAGAATTATCTCAAGTCCTTTAAAATCATACTAAAATACTAGGCGCTTAATCCTGTGTATATATGCAGAGTGGAAACCTTGAGAAATCCAGGTTTCTTTTTTTATTTGAGAGGTTTTGCACCATTTGTACACCAATGGGGGTTGGGATTATTTGAGATGGAATTTTGGGGATTTTGAGGGGTGATAAAACTAAAATGAACAAGTGAAAGGGGATTTTTTTATGATGAGTAGGGAGTTAAAAGGGAGCAATGGCAAGATTTGGGGGATAAAGAGTATTTTGATAATATTAATTATTATTTTCTAAAAGATTCTATGCCTCGCAATGATGGACGGATACGATATTATGATTTATATTGTGATATTTTAAAAATATGGATTCCAAGAAATATGAATATTTGGTGAAGAAATATGATTTGAATGAAAAAAATTTGAAATCTAACCTCAGGAGGATATTTGAACCTGTTGCCAAACGGATTGTGAGCGATGTTCGTCATGGAAGTAATGATGATTATATCAAGGATAATCATGGTAGAGATTTGAAAAAGGCATTGGATGAGTTAAGCCGTTGTGGAATATCAGGGTTAGATAGCGTGAAGCGGGATGTGGAAAAACATTGTTGGTATATTGATATAAATGCTAGTAATGTGAAAAAACTTCAACAGGCATTAAATGATTGGGGATATGGACAGATTGATGAAAGTGGGATCTATGATAAGAAAACACATAAAGCTTGCGGAAGATTTGTTTCTTATTTAATGAAGGGTGTATTTCCATCGCTAACTTATATTGATCCATTTCAAAGTCATAAAACAGGTATTGTTTATGAAAATGTGGAAAAAAACAAACCGAAATTATCATCTCCAATTTATCAGTATTATTCAATGGAAAATTTAGATTCTCCATATAAAAATTCAATTATATTTGACACAAGAGGAGAAAAGAAAAAGCCCCTTGTTAGATTAGATAAACCTCATTTTGAGGATGGAAAGCCATTGGGATATCATTTAAATGTTGAAACTGATGTTCCTAAACCTTTGCAAAAATTTATCTATAATCATAAAGGTATTACAGAAGAAACTTTTCTTATGTTTTAAAATTATGATAGTACTGCAAAAGTAGTTAAAATTTTCGGAAAAAGTTTGCTTGTTTCGGGGGTTGTTTTAAGTATTATTAATATATATAATGAAGTTCAGCAAGATTTAAAAGATGTGGATAAAAAATTAGGTGCAAAGTCTGCTAAAGTAGTAGTAGGAACAGCTTTTAGTTGGGTAGGGGCAGGTATCGGAGCGAAAGCAGGTACAGTGATAGGAGCAGAAATTGGAACAGCAATTTTTCCGGGAATTGGAACAGTAGCCGGAGGTTTTGTAATTGGTTTGCTTGGAGGGGTGACTGGAGCCTTTAGGGGAGAACAATTAGGAGAATATATTATTGCTTTAACACCTTTGGAGTGATTTTAATGTCAAAACAAATTGAGAAAAATAAGTTGGCACTTTTTCTAGGAGAAGTGCGAAATGGAAAGCAGCATTTTACTTTTCAGAATTTCAGTTGTAAGTATGAGGATGAAACAGCGTTTTGTACAATTTTATTTCAATTTTGCGAGAAAATTAGCATTGGATACCGATGTTTGATTATTTTAGATGAGGTAGAAGATATATCGTTGTTTGAAACCATTGATGGAATTATGTATCACAGGGTAAAAAAATGTGATATATCAAAGAAAAAAGAGCGCTTGTGTCCTAAATGGGAAAAAAATCGTCGACCTAGTGAAGGTTTTGTTTATAGATATACTATTTATTTATGGCTAAAAAATTTAAATAAAGGTTTTATCAATGATGTATTTGACGCGATTGACGTTTATCAAAATGATTTACAATTGGTTAAAATTTTCCCAGCTGATGCGGTTGGTAA
>CAZCDP010000047.1:8104-9855 GCA_964497675.1 uncultured Candidatus Epulonipiscium sp. | reverse complement strand
ACTTTAAAGAAATCTATCCTGACCCCAGTAAGGTAAAAGCATTACCTACATCTACCCTTCGTGAGTTACGGCGGACCTATGCACCTTCGGCTTTAATTGAGGTGGCTTATCATGACAATATTGAGGACGCTGAGTGGATTAGAGATAATACGGAAGCAATCGGAAAAAATCTCGCCATGTCGTTGGCAGAATATTTTGGTATTCCCTTTGTGGAGCCAAAATGATAATAAGGAAGCAAACGGTATCAAACAGGGAGAGGCATTGCCTTATCCCTGTTTTTGTTGTCAACAAGGGAAAAGGGAAGTTTACGCAGATAAAAATAAACAGCGATGCAAGGGCGTGGAATAAACCTTTTTGGCAAAGTGGAATAAGCAAATTTTAGGTGCATAAATGGATGGTTACAAGAGATTTGCTTAAAAATATATGAAAACCAAGCAAAAATTATGTTAATAATATATAAATTTATTTATTTTTTAGAAAAAAAGAAGGAAATATAGTACAAGCATAGAATATTTATATATAAGATGTATGTGAATTTAATATAATATACAGGATACATGAAAAAAGAAGTTTGGGCATATCGTTTTCAGCGACGTGCCTTTACATAAAAATATCAAAGGGAGGCAAATATATGAAAAATTATACTGCGAACGAAGTTAGAAATGTTGTTCTTTTGGGACATAGTGGATGTGGCAAAACGACTTATACCGAAGCGGCACTTTATTATTCTGGTGCAACGAAGAGATTTGGCAAGATTGATGAAGGAAATACAATAAGTGACTATGATCCAGAAGAAATCCGCAGAAAAGTGTCTGTCAGCACCTCGGTTTTACCAGTAGAGTGGCAGGGAACAAAAATCAATTTCCTCGATACTCCCGGATATTTTGACTTTGTGGGCGAAGTGAAGTTGGCAATGAGTGCAGCAGATACTGCCTTGCTTGTCGTTTCTGCAAGATCCGGTATTGAGGTTGGTACAGAAAAGGCTTGGGAATATGCTGAAGAAATGCATATGCCCAAGATTATTTTTGTAAATCAGATGGATGATGAAAATGCTGATTTTGAAAAAACACTGACAGATATGCGTGCAAAATTCGGAAAATCAGTCGCACCTTTGCAGATTCCGTTCAATGATGAAAATGGAAACTTTATTGGTTTTATCAATCTTATAAAACGGGATGCAAGAAAGAAAGTGAACGGAAAATTGCAGCCTTGTGAAATACCGGAAGATAAACTGGACAGAGTTGAAGTGCTTCGTTCCATGCTCGTTGAAGTTGCAGCAGAAAGTAACGATGAATTTATGGAAAAATTCTTTAATGATATTGAACTGACGGAGGAAGAAATTTATGATGGTCTGAAGGCTGGGATTGAAAGCCACAGTATTACCCCTGTTATGTGCGGCTCCGCAACTTTGGGCTACGGGGTGAAGCTGTTAATGAATACCATTGTGCGGTTTACGCCTCCAGCTGTAGAATGCAGAAAAACATATCATGCCTTAAATGAAAACAATGAAAGTGTGCTGTGTCATACAGATGACGAACATCTGGCAGCTTTTGTATTTAAGACTATTTCCGACCCATATATCGGACGTTTGAATATATTCAGAGTTCTTTCCGGTAAAATGGATGCAACAAAGACATTATATAATCCCAATAAAGATACAGCGGAAAAAATTTCCCACCTTTATGTGGTGAGAGGGAAAGAGCAGATTGAAGTAACAGAACTTCATCCAGGAGATATTGGTGCTTTGGCAA
>CAZCDP010000047.1:0-8094 GCA_964497675.1 uncultured Candidatus Epulonipiscium sp. | reverse complement strand
CTTTGCACCAAAGACAATTTGTTGCAGTTGCCCCAAATTCCTCTTCCGGAGTCTGTGCTGTCCATGGCTATTGTGCCAAAGGGAAAAGGCGATGAGGACAAGATTTCTTCTGCTCTGACAAAACTTAGAGAGGAAGATACCACCATCAAGATGGAGGTCGATAAAGAAACAAAACAGACATTGCTTTATGGTGTGGGCGAACAACAGCTAGATGTACTTGTAAACAAGTTGAAAACAAAATATAAAATTGAGGTTGAATTGGTTGACCCAATTATCCCTTATCGTGAAACCATCAAGACAAAAGTGAAGGTACAGGGTAAATATAAGAAACAATCCGGCGGACATGGACAGTTCGGTGATGTATGGATTGAATTTGAACCATCCGGTGACCAGTCCCAACCCTATGTTTTTGAAGAAAAGGTATTCGGCGGTTCTGTACCGAAACAATACTTTCCTGCGGTTGACAAAGGCTTGCAGGAGTGCGTTAACAACGGCGTTTTGGCAGGGTATCCTGTGGTTGGTTTAAAGGCTACCTTAGTAGATGGTTCCTATCATCCTGTTGATTCATCTGAAATGGCATTTAAAATGGCTACCTCTGTGGCATTTAAAGAGGGCGTTGTAAAAGCGAAACCTACGATTCTTGAGCCCATTGAACATGTGGAAGTTCTTGTTCCTGAGAAATATATGGGCGATATTATGGGCGACATAAATAAGAGAAGAGGGCGTATTTTAAGCATGGATTCCGAGGGAGATAAAAAATGTATTATTGCGGAGGTGCCTGCATCTGAAATGCATAAATACGCAACAGATCTTCGGTCCATGACACAGAGCCGTGGGGAGTACACACACCACTTTGAACGTTATGAAGAAGCACCGGCAGAAATCCAGAAAAAGGTGATTGAGAAGAGAGCAGCAGAAAAAGAAAAATAAAGATTAACTATTTGGGGTGGGGGATTTTCTTCACCCTTATTTTATTGGGTGAATAAGAAAAAAAGTGAGAAAAAACGAAAAACTGCGTTTTCTTTGATTTTTAAATGAAAACGCAGTTTTTGCATTAAAAAGTTTATAGAGGTGAACAAGGGTTCTGTAGCTTATGATTTTGTTATACTATTTAGCATCTACCATCCAAAGTCCATGAAGGTTGCTATAACAATAGGTAGCAACAGGCTCCTCGTCAATGATATAAAAGATTGCTTTTGGTGTATCAGACTGGCTGACATACTCTTGATGGATATATTTAAGCAGGAATCCCTTTGTTGTTTCCAGACAAATCCAAAGAATGGAATGCTCCGGTGATATTGGATGTTTCTCATCGCCTACTGTAACGGTAACTTTGTCCCCCTGCTTTTTCAAATATGGCAGATATTTTGCATCGTTGGTATTTGGTTTTAGTTCCTCCATAGGCTCTCCACAGCAGTCTGGGTTAACGCCGGAGTCCTCTATCATTGTAACCAGATTGCCACAGTGTTTACATAAATAAAATTTGACTCTTGCCATAAAAATTCCTCCTTCAGAATCATTTCGTGTTTTCATATTCTCTCCGAGAAGAGGAAATTTATGCTTGCTTTTTAGGTTTCTTTTACTTCCTGATACGGCAGGTTAATGACAAAGGTAGTGCCTTCCCCTTCTTTACTTATGACATTAACACGCCCGTCATAAAGTATCATGATATGTTTTACAATAGAAAGCCCCAGCCCAGTACCGCCCGCCTTTCGGGAACGTCCTTTATCCACTCGATAAAACCGCTCAAAAATACGGTCGATACTATCAGTCGGGATACCGATACCGGTATCGGAAACAGCTATTTCCAAATAGCGTTCTTGATTTTTACAAAGGACAGTCACAGTACCTTTTTCTGTATATTTAATCGCATTTTCAATCAGATTTATAAACATTTGAGAGATTCTGTCACGGTTACAAGTGAAAAGAGGAAGGTTGTCCTCGGTTTCCATTTGTAAAAAAAGCCCCTTTTCCTCTGCCTGCGGGCGAAGCAGTTTTTCAACGTCAGCAAGAATACCATTGATGGATTCAGGCTGCATATTGATGTCTTCTTTTCTTGTTTCAATCTCAGACAGAGATAGAATGTCCTGTATTAAGCGATATAGACGCTTTGTTTCAATATCAATAATATCCAGAAAACGCATAGCGGTTTCGTGGTCATCTATAGCACTTGTTTTTAAGGTGTCAGTAAAGCCCATAATAGAGGTCAGAGGTGTTTTCAGTTCATGGGTTACGTTGGAAACAAAATCGTTTCGGATTTGCTCCAGTTTCCGAATCTGGGTGATATCCTGAAAAACAAGAAGACTCCCGATTCTTTCCTGTCCCTTTTTCGCTCCGCTGATTGGAGTTACATAAACACGAAGGATTTTATCGCCATGAAAAGGAGATTTTAATACAAATTCATCAACAATAGGACGTTTTTCTTCCGCAGATGTTTCCAGTAACTTACAAACTGCTTTGTTTTTAAAAATATCATGGAATCGGTAACCGATAATGTCTTTGATTGTAATATCAAAAAGGGAGTAGCACATGGAATTAATCATCAGGATTTTATAGTTAGGGTCTACTGCCACGACACCGTTAATCATACTATTTACGATGGCTTCCAATTTTTTATTTTCTTGTTCCAGCTGATGTACTGTGCTGTTCAGCTTTAAACTCATCTGGTTGAAGGTATGGGTCAGGACGCCAATTTGATCATTAGAATCGACTGGATTTTTTTTATCATACCGTTCGTTGGTGATTTCATTGGCTATTGCTGTCAGTTCATCCAAAGGTTCAGAGATTTTACGAGAAAAGAAATAGGCACAGAAAAAAGCAATAATGGAACTTATGATAACACTGGATAAGATGTAAATCATCATTTGCGTTTTAATATTTTTGAGTGCCAGTAAGGGGACGGAAAACCGCAGGACCAAGGGAGTGCCATCTATATGAATGGGCACAGCGGCATAGATATAATCTGCTTTTGCTGTGTCACTGTAGCGGCTGACAACAGAGGTTTCGCCCTCCAGAGCTGCTTGGACTTCTTTTTTGATTTTGTCTTTATTGAGATTATCGGGGTTTTTTTCGGAATCGCTCAAGATATTACCATCCTTATCAATCACAGTCACCCGAAGCTCCAGCTGTTTTGCGATCTCTGCTGTAACCTCATCCAGACCGGAGAGCCCTCGTTCACGATATTGCTGCTCCAGAGAAGAGGAAGCGATGGTGCTTTCCAAAAGGAGATGTTTTTTGTAATCATCGGTATAATGTTCTCTGCAAATCTTCAAGGAATAAAACCCGATGACGGAAGACAAAAATACGATAATGATAACATAAGTGAGAAATAATTTTTTCTGCATGATTAATCCTCTCTGAATTTATAGCCGAACCCCCGCACTGTTTTAATGAATATCGGGTTGCTGTCATCCTCCTCGATTTTTTTACGGATGTGACGGATGTGGACATCAACTGTTCTTGTTTCTCCCATATATTCATAGCCCCATAATTTTTCCAACAGCGTATCGCGGGAATAGACTTTTCCCGGATGTTCTGCCAAAAGTTTCAGAAGTTCAAATTCTTTTAGTGACATTTCAATGACTTTTCCGTTGTGGGTGACACTTTTTGTTTCCAGACCGATTTCCAGACCATGTGTAGAAATGACTTTCGGAGCAGGGATATGCAGTGCCGCTTGGTCTTCTTCTACCCGTCGCAGCAATGCCTTTACTCGTGCCTGCAGTTCCCGCAGGCTGAAGGGCTTGGCAATGTAGTCATCGGCACCCATTTCCAGACCTAATACCTTATCAAATTCATCACTTTTTGCTGTCAGCATGATAACCGGCATTTTTTTGATTCTAGCATTGCTGCGAATACAGCGTAAGACTTCTAAACCATCGATTTTGGGTAACATAAGGTCCAGAAGAACGGCATCGATTTTCATGTGATATAAAATTTCTAGTGCGGCTTCCCCTGTTTCTGCCTGAATGACTTGGTAGCCTGCTGTTTCCAGATTATATTTTAAGAGCTCTAGGATATGAACTTCATCATCCACAGTTAATATTGTTTTTTTATCCATAGCAATTCTCCTGTTTTATTTTGGGTGAGTTTTATTTAATCATAACAATTCCCATAGCTTTGTCAAGAAAAATACGGGAGCAAAATGACAAAAAAGCAGGACTTTTAGCGGGTTTTAACAACAAAACAGCTGCAACGAAATAAATATTGATAGATGATATTAATACGCCATAGATAGCTTTGTGCAACGGGAAACCCTGTTATGACAGAAAAAGCTGGCTTTCAGAGGTACCAAACCTTTTGCACGAAGGGGTCGGCATTTTAAAGTACAGGGTGTAGACAAAAGCCATTTAAAACTGCATTTTACTTGAAAAAACATAGAAAATGGTGTTTTTTGATGAAAGTTTTTTGCCCCTCTTTTTCTCAAAAAAGAAGGGCAAGTTTGAGGCAAGACCTCAAGGTTTTGACTTTGGACACGTTACGCTTTGATATTTTAAAATTTATTTACGTTTTGTTCATATTTTATTCAAATTATTAAGATATACTTGATTCATAAGAGAGAAAAGAGAAATAAAATTTTTAGATAGAGGAGGAAGAAGCAATGTTTGAGGATGAAAAAAAAGAACTACTTCATAAGGAAGGAAATGGTCAGGCAGAAGAAAAAGAAAAAACGGTTGAAGCTGGCGGTGCAAAAGAAGATACGTTTTCATCTAAGGAGGATTTTCAGGAACAGAGTGCATATTCGGAAATTTCAGAACTTCAAGAAGAAGAAAGCGGAGCAAATGGGTTACCGAAGGACTATGAATTTTACCGGAAGCAGGGGGAAAGAACCGAAAGAGTTCGTGAGGAAGAAGAAAGGGGGGCGGGGGCTGCATTTTATCATGAAAGGGTAAAGGAATCTGAGAAAAAAGCCCCGAAGAAAGGCTGGAAGAGATTTATTGCTGCCTGTCTTATCATTAGCGTTGTAGGCGGGGGAAGCATGGGTGCAAGTCTTGCATGGACACAGGATTATTTGAGCAGGAAAAATAGCGGTACAGAAACCATACAGAAAGGCAGTACAACGGTGAAAACTGCGGTTTCAAAGGTCAACTCGGGCAAAAGTATTATAGAAATTATCAAAGAAGTAACACCTTCCGTTGTCAGCATTTCAACGAAGGGAACAAACAAAGCCACATATTTTGGAGGATTTCAGGTTCCTTATGAATTATCCGGAGCTGGTTCAGGCGTTATTTTTTATTCCGAAAAGGATAAGGTGGGGATTGCTACCAACGAACACGTGATTGCAAATGCGACAGAGATTAATGTGACATTTGCAGGAGATAAAATGGTAAAGGCTAAAGTGGTAGGCACAGATAGTACGTCAGATTTGGCTGTCATTTCTGTTGACAAAAAGGATTTGAAAGCGGCAGGTATTCAGGATGTTAAAATTGCAACCTTTGGTAATTCGAACACACTGGAGGTCGGCGAAGATGTCGTTGCCATCGGCAATGCTTTAGGAGAAGGACTGACTGCCACCAACGGAATCATCAGTGCAACAGAAAAAGTAATCAATATCGACGGAAAACAGTTGAACGTAATCCAGACCAATGCGGCAATTAATCCCGGAAACAGCGGTGGTGCGCTGGTGAACAGTGATGGTCAGGTTATCGGAATTAATACGGCAAAATCCTTTGAATCCGCAGTGGAAGGTATGGGCTATGCGATTCCAAGCAATATTATCAGCCCGATTATAGATAAACTTTTGACAGAAGGAACAGCACCCCGTCCTTATCTTGGTATCCGTGGCAGTGACATTGGGGATGAGGAAGCGCAGCTTTACAAATTGCCAATCGGCGTGTTGGTTCGTGAAATCATATCCGGCAGCGGAGCAGAAAAAGCCGGATTACAGCCGGGTGACATTATTACTGAGTTTGGGGGCAAAAAAATTATGAACATGGAGAAATTGGTGGAGATTTTGGGTTCCCAAAAGGTTGGGTCAACAGCACAGGTTCATATTATCCGAAACGGAGAAATCCCCATGGATTTGAATGTGACTATATTAGATGCCAATAAGATGGAGTAAACGATTTTGATGCAGGGTGCAGACTTTGATTTCTTCGTGCATGGATTATATACCCTAGAAATCAGCATTTTTCTGTGTTTGTAAATAAAAGTCCCTTAGGGCAGTAAAGCGTTTTTTATTAAGCAAAAGCAATGCCGTTTAGGTTCCAAACCTAAACGGCATTGCTTTTGTTCGGATGTAGTTATTTTGATTATGGCGTATTTAAAAAAGAAAAGCCGACGGAAAATTCGCTGAAGAGATGATTGTGCAAGGCAAAGTCCACAGAAATAATGGGCTATTTCGAAGGGTTTTAACACAGCAGAACCCTTTTTTGTAGAAGCAGTTAAGGTGATTTCTTTTTCAAACAGGCTCGAATGCATTTTTTTTATTTTTGAAGGAATACTAGCAAAGAACGATGAAGGGTAAGAAAGGAACTGGTGCGATGAAAAAAAATATAAGTATGTGTTGATAGCTATGATTCTTTTGTTGGCAGTTGGGATTACTGTCCTTGTTTTTGGGTCTAGGCGACGGTATCATAAGGTTTTGCGAGGTGGTACCTTTGTACAATATAGAAAGACAGGTGAAATGGGCTGATGGATATTTATATTAAACCAGTGGAAAAGGTACAGATTGTAGGGCGGAAACTGGTGTATTTAAAAGATATTGCAGAAATACTTGTCGGTGGACAGACGGAATCTGATATGGGAAGTATTGTGGTTTTTAAAATCCCGAAGGATGGAAAGGAAACCTATTTGATTTCTGTAATGGATGTAATTAAAACCATTACCAACCACCTACCGGATGCAACAGTTTCCAATGTAGGCGAAATGGATATTCTTGTGGAATATTGTCCTGTTGCAAAAAAAGAAAACAAGGCATTGCTGTATCTCAAAGTAGCCTTTGTATTTATTGTTTTGGTGGCAGGTGCATCAACAGCAATTATGAGTTTTCATACAGATGCAGAAATTCCAAAGGTTTTTGAAAACTATTATTATATTTTCTTTGGAAAAAATAATGATATGCCGAAAATCATTTCGATTCCCTATTCTTTGGGGCTGGGAGCTGGCATCATTGTGTTTTTTAATCATTTTTCAAAGTTTTATGTAACCAATGACCCGACACCCATTGAAGTACAGATGACCACTTATGAGAAAGATACCATTGCCAGTGTGGTAGATACTTTGAATAAAGAATCTAAAGAAAAAAGTGGTGATCAGTCATGAGCTTTTGGTATTATTGCATACTGGCAGTTATTGGTTTTTCATCAGGGACACTGATTGCAGGTGGTGTTTTTGCCATAATTGTTACCTTGGGTATTGTACCGCGACTGGCTCAAAGAACGGGAACCATTCAATACATTCCTCTTTATGAAGATGCCATTGTAATTGGTGGTATTTTTGGTACGTCAACTATGCTTATTGACTATTATCTGCCTATCGGTCGGATTTTAGTCGGTTTCCTTGGGTTTTGCTTAGGCGCGTTTGTAGGGTGCTTGGCAGTAGCACTGGCGGAGATTTTGAATGTAATGCCTATTTTTATGCGTCGCTCTCGCATTACAAAAGGTATCCCTGTGATTGTCTGCGGTTTGGCCCTAGGTAAAGTTTTGGGTTCCTTACTTTATTTTTTAATCAAAGGTTTTTATGTCATGTAAACAGGAGGGGATTTTTTGGAAGAAACAAAACAGGCAAAGCAGAAATATGACAAGATGGTGAAGAAGGCTTCGCCCAATAGCCCTGTTTTTATGAACTGCATCAAGGCATTTGTTTCCGGCGGCATTATATGTACCATAGGGCAGGTGATTCTGAATTATGTGGGTAAATCTTCTTTTACAGAGGATGAAGCGGCATTGATTACGTCCATTATTCTGATTCTGGCTTCGGCAATTTTGACAGGATTGGGACTTTACGAAAAGCTAGGAAAATATTGCGGAGCCGGCACCATTGTTCCAATCACGGGTTTTGCCAATTCTGTTATTTCTCCGGCTATTGAATTTAAAAAAGAAGGTATGGTTTTTGGCATGGCGGCAAAAATGTTTCTGATTGCAGGGCCAGTTATTG
>CAZCDP010000046.1:0-9924 GCA_964497675.1 uncultured Candidatus Epulonipiscium sp. | reverse complement strand
CATAAGCCAAAGCCGCCGCTGTTGGCTCGTTGATGATACGTTTTACGTCTAACCCAGCAATTTTTCCCGCATCCTTTGTCGCCTGTCTTTGGGCATCATTAAAGTATGCAGGCACTGTAATTACTGCTTCTGTAATGGTTTCACCCAGATAGCTTTCTGCATCTGCTTTTAATTTCTGAAGCACCATAGCAGAAATTTCCTGTGGGGAATATCCTTTGCCCTCTACGTTAACTTTATAGTTCTCGCCCATTTTTCTTTTAATGGAACTGATGGTGTTATCAGGGTTTGTAATCGCCTGACGTTTTGCTGTTTCGCCAACCAGTCTTTCGCCGCTTTTTGCAAAACCAACAACAGATGGTGTTGTTCTTGCACCGTCAGAGTTTACGATAACAACAGGCTGACCGCCTTCCATAACTGCCACACATGAGTTTGTTGTTCCTAAGTCAATACCAATAATTTTGCTCATAATATTTTCCTCCTAAATTGTTCCCTATACTATATTTTAAACTTACTTTTTTTACTGTTTGAAAGAGCTTTTAAAAACCGCTCTCTTAGTTTGCCACCTTCACCATACTATGGCGGATGACTCTTTCTTTATATTTATAACCCTTCAGCATTTCCAGTATGACTTCATTTTCACCATACTCGTCGCTGTCCTCATGGGCTACTGCCGCATGAACATTCGGGTCAAATTTTTCCCCTAATGCCTTAATTTCTTCCACACCCAAAGCAGTCAATATTTCCTGAAACTGTTTCAGTGTCATTTTTACGCCTTTATAAAAGCCGTCTTCTTCATCCATCTTACCTTCTTGTGCCGCCATGGCTCTTTCCAGATTGTCTACAACAGGCAAAAGCTTTTCTACGGTATCCCGCACGCCGTCGTCATACATACTGGCTTTTTCTCTGGAGGTACGTTTCCGAAAGTTATCGAACTCCGCAAGACATCTCTGGTATTTATCCAGATTGTCAGCACACTGTTGTTCCAATTTCGCAATTTGTTCCTGTGTTTCATCAACCACTTCAGCTTTTTCGGCTTTTTCCCCTTCTTCTACGGCTTCCACCGCTTCCACATCTTCTTCCATAGGTTTCTGTTCCTCGTCACTTATTTGTTCCTGTGTATCTTTTATTTCCTGCTCTTCTTGCATTTTCTTTTCCATAACATACCCTCTTTTCTCTTTTCTATGAACCATTCTTGCCCTCGGCAATGGTTTTCAACACTTTTTCTATATTTTGCACCATACCGTTTAGTACAGACACGACCTGTGAATAATCCATTCGGGTGGGACCCAGTATGCCAATAGTCCCTCGGGTATTGTCACCCATTTTATAAGTCGTTGTAATAACACTGCAATCTCTCATACTCTGTATGCTGTTTTCACTGCCAATGAGGATTTGTAAATCATCATCCATACTTCCCCCCAAAAGAGTGACCAGCACATCTTTTTCTTCCAGACTTTGAAACAATGATTTTGCTTTCTGGACATCGCTGAATTCCGGAAACGCCAAAATATTTTTTGTACCACTTAAATGTACCTGCACATTTTCCGCAGACTGCACTGTTTGTTCCACTGCTGTCAAAAGCGGTCTTAACAAACCACCATACTCTCGAAGCTCTGACCGTAACGTTAATATGACGTTCTGGTCAATGTCATCTAAGCTAAGCCCCTGCAAGATTCTGTTGATTTTTACACCCATTTCAAAAATCTTTTCATCCTCAGGTACTTCGTTCACTTTGATGACGTGGTTTTTGGTGAAATTTCCCTCTGTTGCAATCACCAATAAAATACAGCTGGCATCCAATGGTAACAAACGAATCTGTTTCAGTTTTGTTCTTTGGGAAACAGGTTCGGAGATGATGGTAGTATAGTTGGTCAGCATAGACAAGGCTTTGGCTGTTTCTTCCATGAGATAATCAATCTGACTGATATTTCTTGACACAACGCCACGCAAAAACATCTGCTCGTCTGCTCCCAGAACTTTTCGCTGCATCAATTCATCCACGTAAAGTCTGTACCCCAAATCGGAAGGAATTCTCCCTGCCGAAGCATGGGGCTGGATGATGAAGCCCATATCCTCCAAATCGCTCATTTCATTTCGGATTGTTGCGGAGCTAATACCCAAATCGTATTTTTTGGCAATGGTACGAGAACCCACAGGTTCCGCCGTGGCAATATAATCATTGATGATTGCCTGCAATATTTTAATCTTTCGCTCATTCAATGACATATCCTCCACCTCCATTCGATTTGTTAGCACTCACTCCGTTCGAGTGCTAATTCATATTCTTAAAATATCACTTGACCGCCGTTCTGTCAAGTGATATTTAGAATTTCTTTTATATTTTTCTTTTTCTTTGCCATCCATAAACACCAAGGGTAACCTTTTGTCTGAATTATCCATCCTCCAACAAAAACTTTTCAAATACAACATTAGAAAGATCCACCCCTCGAGGAGTCAGCCGCAAAAACCCCTTCTGTTCCTCCAATAGCTTTTCATGGAGCAGATATTCCACTTCTTTATGGTAAACATCAAGGATATTTTTTCCAAACCGCTGTAAAAACCGCTGATTCTCGATACCCTCCGTCAGCCGCAGACCCATAAACATAAATTCCTCCAGCTGCTTTTTTTCCGTCAGTTTTTCTCTATCCTCTATGAGCTTTCCTGGGTTGCCCTTAGCAGAAATATACTGTTTCCTATCATAGGTATTATGGAACCGTTCCCCCCGAAAATAAGAATGGGCGCCAAGACCAAAACCCATATATTCCTCATCCTTCCAATACACCTTATTGTGTCGGCTTTCTTTTCCCTCTTTTGCAAAATTCGAGATTTCATACTGGTGATAGCCGTAATCCCCAAGGATTTCTTTGGTCAGGGCGTACATTTCCCGATCCAGCTTTTCGTCAGGCAGTGTAAAAATACCTTTGTCATACATTTCCTGAAAGGGTGTGCCTTCTTCGATAATCAAGCTATAAGCGGAAATATGCTCTGGTTTTAGGCAAATAATTTTTTCCAGTGTTTCCTCCCAGTCCGAAAAAGTCTGCCCCGGCAGAGAAAACATGAGGTCCACATTGATGTTATGGAAACCTGCCTCCCTTGCCGCGGCATAGTTATCCAAAAATTCTTCGATGGTATGGATTCTTCCAATTTTTTTCAGCAGATGGTTCTGCCATGCCTGTACCCCTATGCTCATACGGTTAAAATCCATAGCCGCTAGTTCCCCAAGCATCCACCTGTCTAAGGTACCCGGATTGCTCTCTATTGTAATTTCCCCATGGCTGTCCACATTGTATTTAGAATAAATGGTATCCATGATTTTCCCCAACAACTTTGGGGGCAAAACCGTAGGCGTCCCTCCCCCCAAAAAAATGGTCTGTAACGTATATTCCCGCAAATCCTCAGCTTTTTCCCGAAGCTCAGCCACCAATGCCGAAACATAAGCTTCATATTCTGCTTCACATCCGGCAAAAGAAGGGAAATCACAATACAGACATTTTCTTTTGCAAAAAGGGATGTGGATATAGATACTAAATGGTTTCATAAAAACGTCCTTTCCGATTCCTCATTCCTTCTATTCTATCACAATTTCCTTTTCTACGAAATATCTGCTTTTTTGATATAACCGCCTGCAGTATGTAACAACAAGGTATGAGGTGTGTCACCTTCTCTGATACGCATTGTTCTTCTGATTTCCTTTGGTATCACTACACGACCGAGGTCGTCAATTCTTCTTACAATTCCTGTTGCCTTCATAAATCTGTCCTCCTGTTTCTTCAAGCAGGCGCGTCGTACAAAATAATCCGGCACTGCTATATAAAGTTTATTTGTGTAAAAATAGTATTTGTCACAGGAAAAATTTTATACAAAGAAACGTCATCTAACAAATAGGCGAATTCTGGAAAAGGAAAAATGTAAGCTAAATTTTCTTTAAAAACATAAAATTTAATAAGCCGAACTGTCAAAAAGCTCCTCTTGCAGGACGGATTCTTTTCGTACCCCGAAGAAACGGGGACGCCCGAAGGGCGGCTTTTGCCACAGGCAAAAGTGCTTGACCACGTACCCCGAAGAAAACGGGGACGCCCGAAGGGCGGGCTTTTGCCACAGGCAAAAGTGCTTGACCACGTACCCCGAAGAAAACGGGGACGCCCAAAGGGGAGAAAAACACTGTTTCCAGAGGGTTAGCCCTTGCACTAAGAAATCCTGTTTTAACATACAGCAGCTACTTTATTGACACACTCAATGAAATAAGCTTTTTTATCTTTTTAATAATCCTAATTGGTATTTCATCTTTGTTTCTTGTCCCAGCAAATACGACCTTACCGGCACAGGTCATACCGGAAATGTGCATAACTTCTTTCATTGCCCGTAGACAGCCTATGCTTTGTCCTGCGAGTCTGTCGAAAGGGAATGGTGTGTTACAAGTGGTCATCAGTATATATTTTTGACATTTTCGAAGTTTTGGCTTAGGTATAGCACTGTTATTATCATCCATAACTACCCCTATTAATCGGTCAAACATATTTTTAACCGGTGCTGTCACGTTCGCAAAATATGTTGGACAAGAAATCACAATTAAATCACTTTCAACAAAACCTTTGCGAATCTCTTGTATATCATCCTTTATTACGCATACGCCGGTTGTTTTACAGCCCATGCAGCCCCTGCAATAGGCAATGTCTTTTTGATACAAGTCTATAAACGTAACCTCGTATCCTTTATCGATTCCTTGTTTTACGGCAATATCAAGCATTTTAGCAGCATTCCCTGCCTTTTTGGGACTACCCAATATTGCAAGCATTTTCTTAGACGTCATAGATCTGCTACCCCCTTAAAAAAAGAGCAATGTCAGTGTAAAAGTACACATACCATCGCTCTTACTTTTATTTTATCATTTCAACGCTATTCCAGGCGTCTTCATTTTTTTCGATTTTTGCTTCTTCTGTCCACTGGGCAAACTCATCCTCAAAAAGCTGACGTTTCATGTTCCCTGTATACTCCGTTTTCACCAGCTCTATCAGCTCTGTATCCTCTAGTACCCGTTTCTTTTCCACCCGAAGGACAAAATATCCTTCGTTTGTTTTCAACGGCTCGCTGATTTCACCCGGCTCCAGATTAAACTCCATAGCAAAAACCGAATCCAGATGCCCCTTATAGGTTTCTATCATGCCGCCGGTTTCCTTTTCATCTTTGTCTATTTCATATTTGTCAAAAAGCACCTGAAAATCTTCCCCAGCTTTTGCTTTCTCAATGATTTCCTTGGCTGTGGCTTCCTCCTTCACCAAAATACTCCTGACAGTATATTCTGTATAGGTATCAGCATAACCATCCTTATTTTTTTCATAGTATGCCTGAAAATCCACATCGCTTGGCTGATACCCTTTAATGACTTTATCATAAACCTTTTGGTAAAGAAGGGTGTCTTCCATGATTTTATACACCTGTTCCGAGGAAATGCCCATGGCTTTTCGTTGGTCGTCCGTTATGACTTCCAACTCTTTATCCCCTTCTTCTCTGGCCTTTTTTTTGTCCTCCGCCGTCAATTCCACGCCATAAAACGCAGCCTTCTGTCCTGTGAGAATAACATTCTGTAAAGCAGAAAAGGCACGTTCCTTCACCAGTTCCTCTGCAGACTGTCCATCAAAATCCGTATCCCAAATATCGTTACCGCCAATAGACTTAAAGTCTTGGGTTGCCTCATAGAGATACAGCATAAATTCTGATTTCGGAATTTCCCTATTATTTATTTTTGCAATACTTTCATCTTTGCCGATTCCGCTGCTGCATCCGCTGAAAATCAGCATGACCATACATAGCAGAACTGTCACTTTAGAAAATATATTTTTCATATACAGCACCTTCTTCGTTCTGTTCCATACAATATGGGTTTATTATACACCAGAACAAAAAAAATGCCTAGTCTTTCAGCCCCTGTAACAAATTTTTAATATAGTCCATCACCAGAAGATTGCCTTTTTTATTCATCTTGATTGTCAAATAAGGATTGGCTCCTGCCGTAAAAAGGTATTTGTTTTTCTGTTCCGTAATGAGTTTTGTGAGCCGTAACGGATCAATTCTGGCGTTATTTTTGAATACCACCACAAGATTATCCTGTTTTTGGGAAATAGAAACAATATCCATCCCATGAGCCTCCGCCTTCAACAGTGCAATTTCCAATAAAGTTTGTACAGCTTTGGGCAGATTGCCATAACGGTCCTCCATTTCCTCCTGAATATCATAATATTCCTCCATGGTCGTGACTGCGGCAATTTTTTTGTACATTTCCATCCGCTGTTCCTGATTTTTGATAAAAAATTCGGGAATAAAAGCGTTAATATTGATGTCTATCGTCGTTTCAAAGCTTTCCTCCACATCCTCGCCTCGCAGTTGTCGCACTTCCTCCTCCAAAAGACGGCAGTACATATCATAGCCTACAGCCTCCATATGCCCATGCTGTTCGGAGCCTAAAAGATTACCCGCACCACGAATTTCCAAATCTCGCATGGCAATTTTAAAGCCCGAGCCAAACTCCGTAAACTCCCGAATCGTCTGGAGCCGTTTCTCCGCCACCTCCTGCAAAACCTTGTCCCGACGGTACATGAGATAGGCATAAGCAATCCTGTTGGAACGACCCACTCTCCCACGAAGCTGATACAACTGGGAAAGCCCCATCCTATCGGCATCCTGTATGATAATGGTATTTACATTTGAAATATCCATGCCCGTTTCGATAATGGTAGTACATACCAACACATCGATTTCCCCTTCGATAAAGTCCTCCATGATATTTTCCAGTTCACGCTCTGTCATCTGCCCATGGGCATAGGCAACCCTTGCATCAGGCACCAGTTTTTGCAGTTTGCCTGCCTCCTCAGCAATATGCTCCACACGGTTATAAAGGTAATAAACCTGTCCGCCTCGGCTCAATTCCCGATTCACAGCTTCCTTTACAAACTCGAAATCGCTTTCCATAACATAGGTCTGGATCGGGTGACGCTCCTGAGGCGGTTCCTCCAAAACGCTCATATCACGAATACCAGAAAGGCTCATATGGAGCGTTCTGGGAATGGGTGTCGCCGTCAGCGTCAGCACGTCCACATTTTCCTTCAATGCCTTCAGCTTTTCCTTGTGACTGACACCAAAACGCTGTTCCTCATCTACAATGACCATACCTAAATCCTTAAACTTCACATCTTTAGATAGGATACGGTGGGTACCAATAACAATATCAGAAAACCCCTTTTCCATATTTTTAATGGCTTCCTTCTGCTGTTTTGCCGTACGGAAACGGGAAAGCAGTTCGATTTTCACAGGATAATCGGACATTCTCTGGGTAAAGGTGTTATAATGCTGCTGTGCCAAAATGGTCGTAGGCACCAGATATGCCACCTGCTTTCCGTCCTGTACCGCCTTAAATGCCGCACGGATGGCCACCTCCGTTTTGCCATAGCCCACGTCGCCGCAGATTAGCCGATCCATAACCTTGTTGCTTTCCATATCCCTTTTTACATCCTCAATAGCCGACAGCTGATCCTCTGTTTCCTCAAAAGGAAAGGCCTCCTCAAATTCTCTCTGCCACAGATTATCGGTAGAATAGAAAAATCCTTTCGCCGCTCTCCTTTTCGCATAAAGTGCCACAAGATCCTCCGCCAGTATTTTGACCGCAGAACGTACCTTTGTTTTGGCATGATTCCATTCCTGCCCGCCCAGCTTGTTCAGCTTTGGTGCGGCACTGTTGCTTCCGATGTATTTCTGAATCATATCCATCTGATTGACAGGAACAAATAGATTTCCCCCATTGGCATAGGAAATTTTCATATAATCCTTGTTGATGCCATTCATAGAAATTTTCTCCAGACCGCAGAATATCCCGATACCATGGTTATCATGAACCACATAATCCCCGATTTTTAAATCTGTAAAACTTTCGATAGCGGCGCCTTTTTTCTTCTTTTTCGCCTTTTTTTTGACTGCTCCTTCGCCAAAAAATTCTTTGTCCGAAAAAACGGCCAGATTAATAACATGATACTGGAACCCATGGCTCAGCTTGCCCGTAGCAACCAACACAGTGCCTTTTTCCGCGGTTCTGTCCAAATCAGGTACAAAGGACGCTTCTATGCCCCGTTCCTCCAACTCCCGAACCAACCGCTCACACCGCATCTTGGCTCCTGCCAGCAAAATCACACGATACTTATTTTTCTTTAAATAGTCAATTTCGTCGCAAAACATATCCAGTCTTTTCTGAAAAGCCGCTGTGGATTTCACAGAAAAAGATAAGATTTCCTTTATGGCGAAATCAGATATTTTATGAGGCAGTGTTGTCAAAACCACTTGTGCAAAGTCCTTTGCTTCTCCCAAAATATGGTCATAGTCAAAAAGCAGACTACTTTGGGATGGCAAAATATAGCCCTTTTCCATGCGTCCTTTGACACTTTCCTTGTAATCCGCATACAAAGTATGCATATGTTGACGGATATGCTCCGGTTCGTCAAAATATAGTACCGTATCGGAGGGCAAATAATCCAGAAGGCTGACGGTATCCTTATAAAAATAAGAAATATAATTATCCACGCCGCTGAATGTTTTTTCCTCCCGAAGCCGTTCCACAGCGAATCCCACAGATTGCTCCAGCCGTTGTTTTTCCTCCAAAAGCCCTTTTTTCTCGTAATTTTTTACCGCCGCTTTGTATTCTTTTAAAATGGCAGCAGCCGCTTTTTCTGTGTCAGCATCCTCGTAAACCAACTCCCGCATAGGAAAAAGACGAACCTCCTCGGTCTTTTCCACAGAACGCTGAGAAAAAGCATCCATAAAACGGATAGAATCAATTTCATCATCCCAAAATTCTATCCGAATGGCATTTTCCGTCGTAGGCGAAAACAAATCCAGTATGCCGCCCCTTGCCGCAAATTGCCCAGGAGCCTCCACCAGTTCTGTCCGCTCATAACCCATGAAAATAAGCTTTTTCATCAGTTTCTCTCTGTCTATCCTATCCCCGGTATGCAGGTGGAGTACAAAGCCTTCAAACACTTCTTTTTTGGGCAGTCTGTTCAAAAGTGCCTCTGCTGAAAGAACAATAATCGGTTCTTCCCCACGCAAAAGACTGTCCACCACCTGAAGCCGCTGCCTTGTGATTTCTTTGCTTCTGACATCAGCGCTGTAAAACAGAATATCCTTGGCTGGGTAAAAACAAGTATCCCTGCGAAAAAAAGACATATCTTCACAGATTTCTTTTGCCCGTACCTCACTGTATGTCAGTATCAAAGTCGGGCGGTTCAGATGGGTGCTCATTCCGTAAATCATCTGTGTTTGCTGCACATCAATAACTCCTGTTGCTAAAACAGGAGTATTTTTTGTTCTAATGGCGTTCAGCAGTTTTTGATAGCTGTCCAGTTCTAAAAGAGGTTCTATTAGTGCTTTCAAATTTTCACCCCATTTTTATCAGCCTTGGTCCGGTGTTTCTTTTTTATCCACAGGTGCCTTTTTCCCCTTGCCTTCCAGTTTTTCAGCAGGCTTGGCTTTCTGATTCGTCAGATTCATGGCAACCCCAGTTCCTTTTGTTAGGAGAAGCTCCACAGCATAACAGGCACGTTCTACTCCTGCCACCATCAAAGGCTCGTCGTCTTTTCCAAAACGAGCCAGCACAAAATCTGCCAAATCCCAGCCGTTTGGTTTTTCCCCGATACCCACTTTTACCCGAAGAAAAGCATCCGTACCCATATGCGCAATGATATTTTTGATGCCATTATGCCCGCCTGCACTGCCCTTTTCCCGAATCCTTGTAACACCCGCCGACAGGCTGGTATCATCATAAATCACAATCAAACGCTCCAAGGGCACCTTATAAAATTTCAGCACCTCACGAATACTTTCACCGCTAAGGTTCATATAGGTCTGGGGCTTTACCAACATCACCCTTTGCCCCTTTATCAT
>CAZCDP010000045.1:7004-10128 GCA_964497675.1 uncultured Candidatus Epulonipiscium sp. | reverse complement strand
GTCTAGCCACATCCACCACATCGGAAACCACCGCACTAGCCGTAGGCAAGCTGCCTGCACCGCTGCCGTAATACATCGTATCTCCCAACACATTACCCTTAACAAAAATAGCGTTAAATGCACCATTTACAGTGGAAAGTGGATGGCTCTGGGGTAAAATCACCGGTGCCACCATAGCAGAAATACCTTCCGGCAGATTTCTACTAGTTCCTACCAATTTAATGACGGAGCCAAGCTGTTTTGCATAGGCAATATCTTTTAATGTAATTTTTGTGATACCTTCCGTATAGATTTCTTCATAATCAGCCGTTTTCCCATATGCCAGAGAGGACAGAATAGCAATTTTACGGCAAGCATCAAAGCCTTCCACATCAGCTGTAGGATCCGCTTCCGCATATCCCAGCTTCTGCGCATCCTTCAGAACTTGGCTGAAATCTTTTCCCTTTTCTGTCATTTCTGTCAGGATATAATTCGTTGTACCATTCAAAATACCCATAATTTCCAAAATCTTATCTGCGGTCAGGCATTGGTTCAAGGGACGAAGAATGGGAATTCCACCGCCCACACTGGCCTCGAACAAGAAATTTACATTTTTCTTTTTTGCAATCTCCAAAAGTTCTGAACCATATGCCGCAACCAAAGCCTTATTAGATGTTACCACATGTTTACCTTTTAATAAAGCCTCTTTTACGAAGGTATATGCCACGCCGGTGCCGCCCATAACCTCAACCACAATCGGCACTTCTTTATCATTTATAATATCCTCAAAATTATGGGTCAGCACCTCTTGCACAGGCTGTCCCGGAAACTCTTTCAAATCCAACACATACTTAATCCGTACTTCATCTTTAGCTTTTCTTTCTACTATATCATGATTTCTTTTGATTACTTCAAATACACCGGAACCAACCGTTCCGTAACCTAACACTGCAATATTTATCATATTTGTCACTCCCTAGCTATAATTTTTAATGATTGTACTCCATTTTGTGATTCGACTTTTCTGACCAAGCTAGCCAAATCACCATTCATTTCATTGGTTTCAATAGTAATCGTCACATTTGCAATTCCATTGATGGGAATGGTTTGGTTTATGGTCAGGATATTAGCTCCTTCTGAGGCGATACCATTCAGTACGGCTGATAAAAGCCCTTGGGTATGGTCCAGATTCGCCAGAAACGTCACTGTTTTTCCTCTGGTATTTTCATAAAGAGGAAAAACCGCATCTCTGTACTTATAAAAGGCACTTCTGCTGATACCTACTTTATTGACAGCATCCTGCACCGTTTTTTCCTTACCGCTTTCCAAAAGATTTTTTACTTCCATTACCTTCAAAAAAATTTCCGGAAGGACACTTTTATCAACAATAAAAAAATTCTGATCCTCTTTCATTTTTACCCTCCATGTTTTTCTACCGAAAACATTTGTGCTTGCAACAAGGAATATACCATATTTTTTTCCCCTTTTCAAGCCCAAAAACGATTTTTATTCAAAAATATTATAATCTCACGTTTTTTTGCCAAAACCTCTTATTTTATTTTGCACAATATTTCTTTTTTCTAACAAAAAAACAAAAAATGTATGGGTACAGTTCTTTTTTTTCATCCTGCTTGTTTCAAATCCAAGAGATTTCTGCTACAATATCTAAATATGATTTATCGATAAATGAAAAGGAGTGTCGAAATGGAAAACGCCTCTATTACTAAGGGAAACCACTTTGAACTATTACATATATTCGGAGACGAATTTGAAAAAGTATATCGGCACATGGAGCCTTCTTGTCATGGAGGGTTATTGGAGCTGGCTTCCGTACTGTTTCATAAATGGTATGTTTCTACCCTTGTTTCGGAAACCATTCTTTCTCCTGCTAATATTATTAGCAGAGATTTACAAAACGAAGCAAATTCCCGTAACGTATATGCCTATCATCTTGTTCTTGATAAAAAAAGAAAAGGCACTGCAAAATTTAACTATGCTTTACATACTTACTCCACGAAGCAGCATCCTATCATAGAGGATTTAAAACTTGTAACAGAGTATTGCCTGCCCGACTTGGAAATGGACGAAAAGGGAGGCTTTCTGCCGGAGGACCGCAGCATTCTGCTTGCCCGTCTTTCCCAGCAGGACAGCTTTTATCTGGAATACCTAACCATTTTGGCTTGGCAGCTAGACCTCATAAAAGTCATGCCGTCCATCCACTCCAAACGGGTACAAGCAGTGGCACATTATGCTATGTTTTTCAGCCGTCCCACAAAAGAAATCCTTCTGGAGCTGACCGATTTGGTTCTGGATATTGTTGCGGAACGTTTTACTATTGCTATGGGCATAGACAGGGGTATTATCACAAAGGAATCCTTCCGCCCCTATTTGTTGGTGCCTCAGGAGAGCAACAAAATATTTGCAGACATCTATCAAATGATAAATATTGATATTGAAGAAGTTTGGAAAAACGCCGCTATCGACAATCCTTCGGGAGAAGAAGCTTCCGTTTTGTCCTCTTTCTTTTTTATGGGCATCCTGCTGGACAAATGGTTTCTAACACCTTTAGACAGTTTCCTTCATGTGATTCAACCTTTGTATTATATGCCCTATTGCTTCATTAGCGTTCTGAATAATCTGTCATCACTGCTCATCATGGAAAACGATGTTTCCATGGAGCTTTATACGCCTTGTTCCCATTACAGCTTGACTTCCATCGGGGAAGACTTATTTTTGGATGGAGCATCAGGAGAAAACACGCAGGAAATGCCAAGACATCTGGATTTCAAACAAATTATGACAGCCATTGACCATGAACTAAAAACACAGGTTTTTGACAAGATATTACAAGAACAAAGTACACAGGAAATTGTTTATACCTTTAAAGTAAAATATGCTCATAACAAAAGGCACTGGAAAGTATTAGAGTTTCTTTCGGACATACGGCTCAGTGATTTTTGCCGGGAATTGTCCATGGCTTTCGGGTTTGAAAATGTGGAAGACTATACCCTGACCATACTGGATCATAACGAGTTCCCCATGGACTATTCACCCTATGATTCTAAAAAATCTGTGAATAAAGCAGAGCTTGTTCGCTTATCAGCATTTTCTCTGCCCCCGGGCAGGAAACTTTTTTTCACCCCAG
>CAZCDP010000045.1:1124-6994 GCA_964497675.1 uncultured Candidatus Epulonipiscium sp. | reverse complement strand
TAATTTTGAAAAAGAACAAAAAGAACTTGAGACAGCCTTTGATAAAAAAAGAAAACTGGAACTGGAGCTTCTGAAAACAGAACAACGCAACCCTTACGTTATCTATCCCCGTATCCAACGGCAAAGTGCCTTTATCACACGGGAAGAAAAAATAGAAGATTTTTTTTAAGACCACTAATTTAGAAAAGGAAGGCTATCCTCATGGAAAATTTGATTCATCAGCATGGCGGAGATTTAGACGCCATCGAAAGAACTTACCATATCCCAAAACAGGAAATCCTTGATTTCAGCGGAAATATCAATCCTCTGGGGTTTCCTGAAAGCGTAAAAACCGTGCTGGCAGCGCATCTGGATATTGTGTCCACTTATCCCGATAAAAATTATACAGCCCTACGCCAGGCTATTTCTGGCTATACAGGTGCCGTTCCTGCCCATATCGTTGTGGGCAACGGTTCTACAGAACTGATTTCCACGTTCATCAAAACAATCCGTGCAAAAAAAACTCTGATATTGAGCCCTGCCTATTCTGAATATGAGCGGGAAGCCCAGCTTTGCGGCAGCAGCTTTGCTTATTTCCCTCTGGAGGAAAAAAATAATTTCGTTGTAGATATGGAAAATTTACTCCATGCCCTAACACCGAACATTGATATGTTTATTGCCTGCAATCCCAACAACCCTACAGGCACCGTAATTACTACCGCCCAGATGCGAAAAATTCTGAAACACTGCAAAAAAAATAATATTGCCGTAATGGTTGACGAAACCTATATCGAATTCAGCGATAACCTGGAAGCTATTTGCTCCATTCCCCTTGCCGCCGAATTTGATAACCTTTTTGTCATTCGTGGTACATCCAAATTTTTCGCCGCCCCCGGTATCCGCCTTGGTTACGGCATTTCCAGTAACCAGAAATTCTTACGTGAACTGAAAACAAATCAGAACCCATGGAGTGTCAACAGTCTGGCAGCTTTTGCAGGGGAACTGCTTTTCAGTGACAAAGTCTTTATGAAAAAAACGAAGGCGCTGATTTCTTCGGAACGAAAGCTGGCTTTGGAGGAACTTTCCCATTGGAAAAACCTGAAAGCCTACCCTTCCAGTTCCAACTTTATTTTGATGAAACTGCTGACAAGCTCTATCCATTCAGCTGAAATTTTTGAAAAACTCATTGTGAAAAAACTGCTGATTCGGGATGCTTCCTCTTTCACTTTTTTGGATGATACATTCCTCCGTTTCTGTATTTTAAATCCAGAGGACAATAGACTACTTTTATCGGAATTAAAAAAACTGGTAGAGCCGTCCATGGTATATAAGCCTTTTCCCATAGGAAAGCAACTTTTTTATCAATAAATTTCTGGGTTCTCGAATGAAACCCTCTGCCTTTAAAAGAACTGCTATGTTTTTACAATGTATTTTTGTGAAAAACGGAACATATTAATCCTGTGCATAGGGAGGAGGATAGTATGGAACAAACAATCAGCCGTAGACAACTCTCCGGTAATTTATCTGATTTAAAAAATACATTGCATCATTTTGATTTTTCTTTTCTGCAAAATGTAATTTTTTTGGACAGCCATGCTTTTTACACTTATCTTTCAAAGCTTGACTGTGGGCATGGCCGCACAGTGGAGGAAGTTCTTTCAGAAATCGAAAGTTGTATCCCTTTTGCCTTGACAGATGATAGCTTTTCTCTTTTTTTGTCTGCCAGTGAAGAAACAGAAGATAAAAAAATGGAAGCCTTGCGAAAAGGCTTCATTGAAAGCTGTAAAACGGATTTTTTACTGCTTCTGCTCAATGTCCAAGACAAAAATAGTTGGGAAAACATCATGGAATCCTGTGAATGTCTGCGACAAAAAAACAGAATTTTATAATAGCACAGTTTGCAGCTGTGCGACTATAACGAATCTGAATTGCAAAAGGTCCCAAAAGCCATAGGTTTTCGGGGCCTTTTCGTATTATACAAACAATCCCTTTTTTATCTGTATCCTTGTGCCACATCTCTAACCTGCACCTCCATATACTCTACTGTATAGTATGGAAAAAGATTTCCGTTTCCTTTCTCAAAATGGTTTACATCCAACTTCCTGTTATACAAACCCACCTTACGTGAAATAAGTTTTTTATATCATGGTAATAAAAATCTGCTTTTTTCTTTCCTTCTCAGAAAATAAAATCCGCTTTATTTTTTGCTTGACACAAAAGAATGATGGTGTTATACTCAATTCCAGAACCGGTTAGTCTTGACTAACCTTTTATTAAAATCATAAGTTATACTTGGGTAACTTTAGAAAGGGGAGAATGTATGTGCCGCTGACTATGATGAAAGCTGGAGAAACACACAGTATTATAAAAATTATGGGGAAGGATGAAACACGTAAATTTTTAGAACGTCTTGGTTTTGTGGAAGGTGAGACCGTTACTGTAATTTCAGAGATTGCCGGAAATATGATCATAAATATCAAAGATACCCGAGTTGCTCTGGATAAAAGTATGACAAACCGAATCATGGTTTAGGAGGGAATAAAATGAAAACATTAAGAACAGCAAAATGCGGTGAAACCGTCACCGTAGAAAAACTTCATGGAGAAGGTGCAGTAAAACGCCGAATTATGGACATGGGTATTACCAAAGGCGTAGAAATTTTTGTCCGCAAAGTTGCCCCTTTGGGTGATCCCGTAGAAATCAATGTTCGTGGATATGAATTGACATTGCGTAAAGCCGATGCTGAAATAATCGAAGTGCAATAAGCAGCAGCCCGGAAGGCTGCATATTTTAAACGCAATAGTTGTCTAAGACTAACACATTTACATATAAGGAGGAAAAAGAAATGAAACTAAAAATTGCCCTTGCGGGTAACCCAAACAGTGGCAAAACGACACTATTTAATGCCCTGACCGGCAGTTCGCAGTATGTGGGCAACTGGCCCGGCGTTACCGTCGAAAAAAAAGCAGGGAAATTAAAGGGGCAAAAAGATGTTGAAATTATTGACCTGCCGGGAATTTATTCCCTTTCACCCTATACATTGGAAGAAGTCGTTTCCAGAAACTATCTGCTCTCAGAAAAACCAGATGTCATCATCAATATCATAGACAGCACCAATATGGAACGAAATCTCTATCTGACCACACAGCTTACGGAATTGGGTATCCCCGTGGTGATTGCCCTAAACATGACCGACCTTGTACAAAAAAACGGTGATATAATAGACATTCCCACGCTGCGCAAACGACTGGGCTGTGAAATTATAGAAACTTCAGCACTGAAGGGACTTGGCTGTAAAGAGGTTGCCGCAAAGGCAATTTCCGTAGCAAATGAAAAAGTAAAAACGATACCACAGCACACTTTTTCAGATACGGTAGAAAAAACCCTTTCAGAAATCGAAAGTATATTTTCAAATGCTACCCTCAAAGAAAATTCCCGTTGGTATGCCATCAAATTATTGGAACGGGATGAGAAAATTTCGGAACAGCTTCATCTTTCCAATGATGATAAGGCCCAGATTGAGAAAATCATAGCAAAGTGTGAAAATGCACTGGACGATGATAGTGAAAGCATCATCACCAACGAACGTTATACTTACATAGGCGGTATTGTAAAAGAATGTGTCCGCAAAAATAACAAAGGAAAGCTGACAACTTCTGATAAAATCGACCATATCGTCACCAACCGTTTTCTTGCTCTTCCTATCTTTGCGGCCATCATGTTTCTCGTTTATTATGTATCGATTTCTACGGTAGGAACCATGATGACAGATTGGGTAAACGAGGTATTATTCGGGGACATCATCCCACCAGCTGTGGAAAATTTTTTGGTGTCTGCGGGAACTGCGGATTGGCTGAATTCTTTGATTTTAGATGGTATCATTGGCGGCGTTGGTGCTGTTCTTGGCTTCCTTCCGCAGATGCTGGTGTTATTTTTGTTCCTTTCGATTTTGGAGGATTGTGGATATATGGCTCGTATCGCCTTTGTCATGGATCGTATTTTCCGCAAATTTGGACTTTCCGGAAAATCCTTCATCCCTATGCTAATCAGTACAGGATGTAGTGTACCGGGTATCATGGCTTCTCGTACCATAGAAAGCGAGCGGGATCGTAATCTGACTATTATTACAACAACATTTGTACCCTGCTCTGCAAAACTGCCTATTATTGCCCTCATCGCAGGCGCACTATTCCCCAGCTCTGTATGGATTGCACCATCTGCCTACTTTGTTGGAGTTGCAGCAATCATTATATCTGGCATTATTCTGAAAAAAACAAGAAACTTTGCGGGCGAACCTTCTCCTTTCGTTATGGAACTTCCCCCTTACCATATTCCCGGTGTAAAGGGCGTATTGATTCATATGTGGGAAAGAGGAAAATCCTTTGTGAAAAAAGCCGGTACCATCATCTTCCTTGCCTGCGGTCTTATCTGGTTTTTGAGTTCCTTCAACTGGTCTTTCCAGATGGTGGACACATCAGAATCCATACTTGCAACCATAGGAAATGTGATTGCTCCCCTATTCGCACCCCTTGGCTGGGGAGAATGGCGTGCAACGGTGGCAGCCATTACCGGTCTGATTGCCAAAGAAAATGTGGTTTCCACATTTGGTATCTTATTCGGATTTGCAGAGGTTTCTGAAGACGGTGCAGAAATCTGGTCTATCATGCAGCAGAATTTCACACAGCTTTCAGCCTTCTCTTTCCTTATATTCAATCTCCTTTGCGCTCCCTGCTTCGCTGCTATCGGCGCTATCAAACGGGAAATGGGCAGTGGAAAATGGACGTTGCTGGCTGTAGGCTATCAAACAGGATTTGCCTATGTGATTTCACTGATTGTCTACCAACTGGGAATGGTTTTTACAGGAAACGGGTTTGGCATAGGTACAGCAGTGGCCTTGCTTTTAACAGCACTCATTCTTTACCTTCTGTTCCGTCCTTATAAGGAAAGAAAAACGAGGTCCACTAAAATTAAAAATGCCGTAAATGTATAAAAAGGAGGTTTTCCTATGGCAACAGCAATCATTGGCACCTTGGTATTTGGCACATTCGCAAGCATTTCTTATTACACCTACAAAGGGTATAAAAATGGTGGTTCCTGCGGTGGTGACTGCGGAAATTGCAGCTGCGGCGGCAACTGCCACAAATAAAACCATAAACAACTACGCCTCACCTTTGTATTAAAATTAAAACTTGAACGGCAAATTTGTTTTTGCCGTAGTACGAAAAGGCCGAAATTTCAGTGGTTTTCTGGAGTTTCGGCTTTTTTGCATACAATATGCGCTTTCCATTTTCACCCTTCTTTCTTGAGGTCGGCCACAAAACATGGTAAAATAGAAGTAGCTAAGCATGTTTGAGCAATCATGCTTATTTTGCGGTGTATTTTGAAGGGAGATTCTGCCTATGAAAATTCAAAAATCCAGGGAAGATTATCTGGAAGCTATTTTGGTGTTAAAATTGAAAAAAGGTCTTGTCCGTTCTATCGACATCGCACAACATCTTCAATTCTCTAAACCAAGCATCAGCCGTGCCATGTCCATTCTGCGTGCAAATGACTTCATTCTTATGGACAAAGACGGATTTATAGAATTGACAGAATCTGGGCGACAAATTGCCGAGCAAATTTATGAACGCCACGAACTACTGACTCGTTATCTGACCAAGCTGGGTGTTTCTCCGAAAACAGCCGCTGAAGATGCCTGCCGTATTGAACACGTCATCAGTGAAGAGTCTTTCCAAAAACTAAAAGACCACGTCGCATTTTATACAAAATAAAAGTACCAATCCGATATTTTTGAAAGGAATCATGCCATGTATCAAGACGGAAAACCTTATTATTCCTTAAACGCATATTACAAACAAAAATTCGGGCAAAAAACAGCCAAGCTTCCTCTG
>CAZCDP010000045.1:0-1114 GCA_964497675.1 uncultured Candidatus Epulonipiscium sp. | reverse complement strand
GGGTTCAACTGTCCCAATCGTGATGGAAAAATTGCAACCGGCGGCTGCATTTTTTGCAGTGCCAAAGGTTCCGGAGATTTTACGCCTAGCCGCTGTCTTTCTATTACAGAACAGCTTCGTCAAGGCAAAGAAACGCTTTTGAAAAAATGGCAAAACCCCAACTATATCGCTTATTTTCAAGCATTTACCAATACCTATGCACCCGTATCTGTTCTTCGCCAAAAATATGAAGAAGCCCTTTCCGACCCGGAAATCATTGGGCTTGCCATTGCCACACGCCCCGATTGTCTGGATGAGGATGTATTGGAGCTTTTGGATGAGCTGAACCAGAAAACAGCTCTTTGTGTAGAACTTGGGCTTCAGACCAGTAACGAAAAAACTGCAAAGGCTATCCGTCGTGGCTATGAAAATATAATCTTTGAAAATGCCGTCCATGACTTGAAAAAACGGAAAATTGAAGTAGTGGTTCATGTGATATTGGGTCTGCCCAACGAAACAAAAGAGGATATTCTAAAAACAATTTCCTATCTGAATGCCCTGCCTATAGACGGTGTCAAACTGCAATTACTCCATGTTCTAAAGGACACACCTTTGGCAGAGGATTATGCCAAAGGAAAGTTTAGCGTTTTATCCAAAGAAGCTTATATTGATATTTTATGCTCTTGTATCGCTCTTTTACGCCCTGATTTGGTCATTCATCGTATTACAGGAGATGGTCCTAGGGAAAGCTTGATTGCACCCTTATGGAGTTTGCATAAACGGGATGTTCTCAATTCCATCCATAAAGAATTGAAGTTACGGGATATTTTTCAAGGGATGGATTTACAAAAGTAATATTTTTTGCTTTTAGGGAACAAAAAAACAGAAATTCATTTGTTTCTCGGCCCGTTTTATTATATAATAATATCAGTTTCTAAGGTGTATGGAAGTCGGAGGCGTTTCTATGGCAGATTCTATCAGTCAATTAGCAGAAAATAAGCTAATCATATTATATTTGGTAAAAAAAATGGGCATCGCCCTGTCCAATAGTGAAATTTGTCAATTCTCGCTTGAAAAAAATTATATGGACTATTTTTCTGTGCAACAATATCTGGCTGAACTTGTTGACGCTGGA
>CAZCDP010000044.1:9646-10137 GCA_964497675.1 uncultured Candidatus Epulonipiscium sp. | reverse complement strand
TGTGGCGCAAAATGTTTTGGAGGAGGTATCTGCTATGACCACGAATGAGAAACCTAACAATCCAAAGAGTTTTACACCGCCCAAGGAGCGTTTTATATATCGTGTAAAGTATACAAAAGGGAATGAAGTGAAGTTTATCGGCCATCTGGATATTATGCGTATCTTTCAGAGAGCCATCAAGCGTGCCGGTTTGCCTATTGCCTATTCTCAGGGTTTTAACCCACATCAGATATTATCCTTTGCCAGCCCGCTGACACTGGGTACCACCAGCGAAGGAGAATACGGAGATTTTGAGATGACTGTAAAAATCGAACCCCGTAAAATTGTGGATGGCTTGAATCAGGTATTACCTCAGGGTATGCAGGCGCAGGATGCGGTACTGATTTTGGGGAAAACCGAAAGTGCTATGGCAAGCATTGATGGGGCAGAGTATGAAGTTCACCCCGATGAAACCATGACAGGGGAAATGATTGAAAAATATCTGCCGTCAT
>CAZCDP010000044.1:0-9612 GCA_964497675.1 uncultured Candidatus Epulonipiscium sp. | reverse complement strand
CAAGAGGAAATCTTGGCTATGAAAAAAACGAAGAACAATTATAAGGAAGTGGATATTCGTCAGGATATTTTCAAAATGAAAAACTGCTCAAAACAGGGAGAAGCAAAAATCTATCTTTTTTTGGCATCGGGAAGTAGGCGAAATTTAAAGCCGGAGCCTGTGATGGAGAGCTTTTATACATTTATGGGACTGCCTTTTTCCAAATATAAAATGAAGTATCACCGTTTGGAGTTGTACCGTACCCACGAAAATAAAATGGTTGGGCTGGCGGAAGGCATTGGTGTCAGAGAATTAGTTGGAGTTGAGAATCATGAATAGAGTGTTGGTTGATACGTCTGTCCATCAGACTCGTATCGCTGTGGTAGAGGATGGGCGTTTGGCGGAGCTTTACTATGAAAGCAAAAGGGAAGAAAGCCTTATTGGCAATATTTATGCAGGGCGCGTAGAAACAGTTCTTCCGGGAATGCAGGCGGCTTTTGTGGAGATTGGGCAGAAAAAAAATGCCTATCTGTATTATGGACAGGAACGGGCTGTTACAGATATAGATTCCAAGAACAGCAGAAAGCCAAAGAATGGTGATACCATTTTGGTACAGGTGGCAAAGGATGCCATGGGTACCAAAGGTGCTGTGGTGACGGATAAGCTGTCATTCCCCGGGAAATTTCTGGTACTTTTGCCGGGAGAAGACGGGGAAATTGGTATTTCTAAAAAAATAACCGATATTGCAGAGCGTCGGCGTATCAAAGAAACGGTAGAACAGCTTTTGCCCGAAGGATATGGTGTGATTGTGCGTACCAACGGCACAGGAAAAACCGCCGCAGACTACGAAAAGGAAATAAGTACACTGCTAAATATTGGGAAAGAGGTATGCAAAAAGGGGCAATATGCCAAGGCACCTTCTTTGCTTTATCAAGAGGCTTCTCCTGCCATGAAGGCAGCCCGCGATTTGCTTTCCGACAATATACAGGAATTTGTGGTGAATGATAAAGCGATTTATGAGGAGCTTTTAGCGACAGGCAGCTTTAACGAGGAGAAGGGTATCAAGCTGGTATTTTGTGAAGAAAAAAATACACTGTTTGAAAATTATTTTGTGGAGAGTCAGGCGGAAAAAGCGTTGGACAGGAAGGTTTGGCTCAAAAGCGGCGGATTTTTAGTCATCGAACAAACGGAAGCCTGTGTCGTGATTGATGTGAATACAGGAAAATACACGGGCAGACGTGATTTGCAAAAGACTATACGGAAAACAAATCTGGAAGCTGCTGTAGAAATCGCCGCACAACTTCGTTTGCGAAATCTATCGGGCATGATTATTGTGGACTTTATCGACATGGTTTCCCAGGAGGATAAACGGCTTTTAAAGCATACGCTGGAACAGGCTGTGAAAAACGACAGAATAAAAACTGTTGTGGTAGGCATGACGGAGCTTGGGCTGATGCAGATAACGAGGAAGAAAACAAGACCCTCTCTTCATCAACAAATGACAACGAATTGCCGTTGCTGTGAAGGGACAGGCAGGCTGCCTTCTATAGAATGGACTGTGGGGCAGATGCGGCGTGAGGTGGTTCGTATTTTTGTCAATACCATCTATTCCGGCGTAAAAATAACTGCTGATTCCAGATTATTAGCAGCATTTTGTGGAGAAAGAGAAGTTTTTCTGAAAGAACTGGAAACAAGTTTTGGGAAAAAAATCATATGTGAGCCTTTAGAACACACTTTTTTTGGCTATTATGCCATAGAAAAATACGACGGGTGATACCGAAAAAAGGAAATGCCTTGACAAAAGAAGCAAATTCGACAGTATTGCATATAAAGCAACAAGATATTCTGTAGAAAAACAATAAGTTGCCGTATAAAATGGCAATATGATAGCAGATTTTGATTTGAACCTTGACATAATTGTTAAAAAGTTTTAAAATTAATAAGGTACATTATGCACTCATGTATTACAAGCAAACGAAAAATAGAACTTTGAAAAATGAATAAGGGGAGGTGTTTTTCATAGACCCGATGAGCATGATTTATATTGTTGTGGGAGTAATTCTTGGGGCAGCAGTTGGCTTTCACTATAGAAAACGTATTGCAGAAGCAAAGGTTGGTGTCGCAGAGGAAAGAGCGACCAAAATAGTTGAGGAAGCAGCAAGAAACGCTGAGGCAAAAAAGAAAGAAATTTTGCTGGAGGCCAAGGAAGAAAGCATAAGGATAAAAAATGAAGTCGAAAAAGAAGCGCGGGACAGGAGGAACGAGCTTCAGCGGAATGAAAGACGATTGTTTCAAAAAGAAGAAACCTTAGACAGAAAAGCAGAATCCTATGAGAAAAAGGAAGAACTGATGTCTAAGAAAATGGAAGGGCTGGAAAAACAAAAGGAAGAAGTAAAAAAGCTTCATGAAAAAGAACTTCTGGAGTTGGAACGAATTTCTGGGTTGACTTCCGAAGAAGCCAAAAATTATATTTTGGCAACGGTAGAAAATGAAGTAAAGCATGAAGCAACACTCATGATTAAAGACATTGAGTCCAAGGCAAAGCTGGAGGCGGACAGACGCTCCAGAGAAATCGTGGCAAACGCTATTCAAAGATGTGCTGTGGACCATGTGGCCGAAACAACAGTTTCTGTTGTACAGCTTCCAAACGATGAAATGAAAGGACGCATTATCGGACGTGAGGGAAGAAATATCAGAGCGCTGGAAACCTTGACGGGAATTGATTTGATTATTGATGATACTCCTGAAGCAGTAATATTATCAGGTTTTGATCCTGTTAGAAGAGAGATTGCAAGAATCGCACTGGAAAAACTGATTGTTGATGGTCGTGTTCATCCCTCTAGAATCGAGGAAATGGTGGACAAGGCTAGGAAAGAAGTGGAAATTACTATCAAAGATGAGGGCGAATCCGCTACCTTTGATACTGGCGTAAACGGACTTCATCCTGAACTTGTAAGACTCATTGGAAAGTTGAAATACAGGACAAGCTATGGACAGAACGTACTGAAACACTCTATGGAAGTAGCCCATTTAGCAGGACTCATGGCAGCAGAGCTTGGAGTTGAGGTGAATGTGGCCAAAAGAGCCGGTTTACTCCATGATATCGGCAAGAGTGTTGACCATGAAATGGAAGGTTCTCATGTTAGCATTGGTGTGGGCTTGTGTAAAAAATATAAAGAGTCCCATGTGGTCATCAATGCAGTGGAGGCACATCACGGGGATGTTGAGCCGCAAAGTATTGTTGCAGTTTTGGTTCAGGCGGCAGATGCGATTTCCGCAGCCAGACCGGGTGCAAGAAGAGAAACCTTGGAATCTTATATTAAGAGATTGCAGAAGTTAGAGGAAATTGCCGATAACTTCAAGGGCGTTGAAAAATCATTTGCAATTCAGGCAGGTCGTGAATTGCGAATTATCATAGTACCGGAAGACATCACAGATGACGGTATGACGCTTCTGGCAAGAGAAATTGCGAAGAAGATTGAAGATGAACTGGAATATCCGGGTCAGATTAAAGTTAACCTCATCCGTGAAACAAGAGCAGTAGAGTACGCAAAATAAGAAGACAAAAAGTGTTCGGAGAAATCCGAACACTTTTTTTATGGAAAGTCTAATGAAAATAAAGTAAAATCAGTATTTCCTTTGTTTTTCTGTTGTATGGAAGCTATCCATTTGCTATAGTGGTTATAGCTTTTATAAAAATGGAAACAGGAGGAGTCATATGAAGAAAATAAAAAAGAGATATTTTGCGGCAGTCCTTTTACTCTTACCCATTCTTTTTAGTCTGGTTACGGTAAATCCGGAGGGTACATCCATAAAAAGTGACTATTATGCTGTGGAGAAACCTGAATTTCTTTATGACCTATCGTACAAAAAAAACGCTGGCATTGTGCGGGAACATACCATTTTAAACCGTGAATTGGAGATTATTTCAAATGCTGAAAAATTTATTGTAGCAGACTTATTTTTATATAATGATGAATATCAAAAAAAAGAGCTTTCTTTTCCTAATTCTGTGGAGAAAATGACCAATGCTTTGATTCAAAAGAAAAAAGACGTGCCTGATATTAAGATAACCTTTATTACGGACCCTATCAACAATTTTTATGGTGCTTATGAACAGAAGTTTTTGACAGAAATGAAGAAAAATGGCATCAATGTGGTAGTGACAAATCTCAATGAATTGAAGGATTCCAACGTGTTATTTTCCGGCTATTACAGAACTTTTATTCAATGGTTTGGAACAGGGGGTTTAACATGGCTGAAAAATCCTTTTGATGAAACAGCACCGAAAATTAATATCCGTTCAGGTCTGAAGCTTGCTAATTTTAAGGCGAATCATCGAAAACTGATTGTCACAGATAAAGAAGGTATCGTTACTTCTGCGAACCCCCATGACCCAAGCAGCTATCATTCTAATGTGGCACTTTATTTTAAAAGCCCTATGATCAATGAAATCCTGCAAAGTGAAAAAGTGATAGCTGATTTTTCAAAGGCAGAATGGTATGACGTTAGGTATGAACAGGAAAACGTGGGGGAGGACAATACAAAGATACGCCTTTTGACGGAAAAGGGAATTTATGATGCCATGAAGGAGCATATAGACAGGACACAGAAAGGTGACAGTATTAAAATAGGAATCTTTTATCTGAGCGATTTTGACATAATAAAAGCTTTGGAACAGGCGGCAAAAAGGGGAGTTTTTGTGAAAATTATTGCGGATCCCAACAAGGATGCCTTTGGAATGGTGAAAAATGGTACGCCAAACCGTCCAGTTATGAACACACTTTTAAGCAAAAGCGAAAATATAGAAGTTAGATGGTACCATACCAATGGAGAACAGTATCATGGGAAAATGATTGCCTTTGATTTGAAAGACGAAGCCGTTATTATTTTAGGCTCAGGCAATTTTACAAGACGAAATATGAAAGGATATAATCTGGAAACAGACGTGGAAATTGTATCCGACAAAAATGGAGAAGTCGCTGTTATGGTACGGGATTACTTTGACAGATTATGGAATAACAGGGGTGGGGAATACACCTTGGATTTTGAAGCCTATAAAGATGATAGTTTGCTACATAAAATCAAGTGGAAAATACAGGAAGCAACAGGGCTTTCGACCTTTTAATAAGACAAAAATGAGGTTTTTGGGTAATTGTGGAATCCGCAGCCGGCTTTTTGTCCAATATATTTCTTTTATCGAATTTTTTGTATTTTTATGTTGAGCGACTGTTTGCAATTCTGGGATTTTGCAGCTTTTTTTGCTGGAAATTTTCTCTGTTCTCTGATACAATATTTTTGATTGAAGAAGAGGTGCATATATGTATTTAAAACGTTTGGATTTACAGGGTTTTAAGTCTTTTCCTGAAAAGGTGAAGCTGGAATTTCATAAAGGTATCACTGCAGTGGTAGGGCCTAATGGCAGTGGAAAAAGCAATATTTCTGATGCAGTGCGCTGGGTATTGGGAGAGCAGAGGGCAAAAAATCTTCGTGGTGATAAAATGGAGGATGTTATTTTCGCAGGAACGGAAAATAGAAAACCCTTGGGCTTGGCGGAGGTTTCTATTACCTTGGATAATCAAGACCATCAGATACCCATTGATTTTACGGAAGTGACAGTGACTCGTCGTGTATTCCGTTCCGGTGAAAGTGAGTATCTCATCAACGGGACGGGCTGCCGCCTGAAAGACATCCATGAACTATTTATGGATACCGGTGTAGGACGAGAAGGATATTCCATTATCGGACAGGGGCGGATTGATGAGTTATTGAGTGCAAAGGGCGATGACCGTCGGCGGGTTTTTGAGGAGGCTGCGGGAATTGTGAAATATAAATCCCGTAAGAATGAAGCTATTTCGAAGCTGGAACGAGAACAGCAAAATCTCATGCGTGTGGAGGACATCATAACAGAACTGGGAGGACAGTTGGAGCCATTAGAGCGACAGTCGGAAAAAGCAAAACAATATCTTTCCTTTCATGAAAAGCTGAAGAAAGCCGAAATTTCCATGTTCTGTACGGATGCTGACAGAATCGAAACGGAATTGCACAGTTTTAAGGAAAGCCGCAGTATCGCCGAGGAAAGTATGGCGCAAGCAACGGTGGAAAACACCCATCAAAAGGAAAAAATAGTAGAGCTTCGGCAAAAAGAAGAAAAGCTTTCGGAAGAAATTCAAAAGACCAACGAGGGGATTATTTCCATAAGAACAGAAATGGAAAAAAAAGAAGGCGAAATCCGTTTAATACAAGAGCAAATGCAGCACGACCAGTCCAATATAGAACGGCTAAAGGGCGAAATTTGTGAGAAACAGAAGAAGACTGAAAAAAATCGAGAAGAAGGGCGGCTTTTTGAAAGCAAAATCACAGCTATTGATGTATCTATGGCAGGGGATAAGGAAAAACTGGAGAAGCTGGAAAACCGTCTTAGGGATATGGGCAAAAATCTGAACGAAAATGAAGTGCAGATGGAACATTATAAAGCTGAAATTATTGAACTTATCAAAATCAGTACGGAAACAAAGGGTAATATTGCCAAAAGGGAAGCTTTGAAGGAACAATTTTCTCAAAGGCAGGAACAGCTGGATGAGGAAAAAGCCTATCTTTCCAGTCGAGTACAGCATGATAAGACCCATCTTCAGGTTTTGGAAAAACAGGTAGAAGAAACCCGAAAAGCGATTACGAATCTGGAACAGGAACTGGGCGTTTTGGAGAAGGAAAGAAACGGTATTCTGGCAAAAAAGGAAGGTATTGACCGAGAGCGGAAAGCAAAGGAGAAAGAATGGAGCAATCAATGTTCCCGTTTTTCGGTGCTTTCGGAAATGGAACGGGAGCATGAAGGATTTTTCAAAAGTGTGAAGAGTGTTTTGAAGCTGAAAAAGAACGGCGAAGCCCGTTGGCAGGGTGTCTGTGGTGCTGTGGGAGAACTTCTTCGGGTGGAAGAAGCCTATGAAAATGCCATTGAAGCGGCCTTGGGTGCGGCATTACAGAATATTGTCACAAAAACGGAGGAAGACGCAAAAGAGGCCATCAGCTATTTAAAAACGAACCATTTGGGACGAGCTACCTTTCTTCCTGTTTCTGCCATTAAGGGAAAATCCATTGGAAAGGAAAAGGACGCTATTCTTACAGAACGGGGTGTATTGGGTATTGCCTCGGAGTTGGTTTCTTTTTCGGAAGAATATGGAGAAATCATCCGTTCTCTTTTGGGCAGAACCATTGTCATGAATGGATTGGACACTGCTGTAACACTGGTAAAAAAGTATAGGCATCAGTATAAAATTGTGACACTGGATGGGGATATTTTAAATCCGGGCGGTGCCATGACAGGCGGAAGCGTTGCTAAAAAGACAAGCAATATTTTTGGCAGAAGCCGTGAGATTCGTATGTTACAAGAAGAGATAGAAAAAGCAGAAAAGGCGGCAAAACTGCTGGAAAGCACTATGTTAAAAATAGAGAAGGAGCTGGAAAAAAACAGCAGTCTTTCCATGGAAAAGAAGATGGAACTGCAAAAATGCAGACTTTCTTTGGTGACTGATGAGGAGGATAGAAAAAAAACCGCGGACTCTCTTGAGGAACAGGAAGAAAAGCTACGTCTTTATAGGGTGGAGGAAGGACAGCTTCAGGAACAATATGAGGCGGCATTGACAGACATTTCTATTTATAGGGAAAAATTGGAGATTGCGGATAAAAGCATTGAGGAAATGAACAGCAGACTCTCCGGGTTTCAGGATAGTGTAGAAAATGAAAAGGCAGAAAGAAACAGTATCCTTAGCAATCTCACGGAACTGAAAATCAGAGTTTCCAATGGGGAGCAGAATAAAGCTTCTATTTACGAAAACATCCGCCGAATTCAAAATGAAATCCATATGATGAGTCTGGAAGAAGAAAAAATTCAAGAGGAGATTACAAAGTATCTTGTGGGATTGGAAGAGAAAAAACGGCAGATTGAAGAAAGAAAAGAAATGCTTACGTCGGAACGGGAAAAAGAAAGGGAAAGACAACTCCTATTGACACAGCGGACGGATGGGCGGAAAGTGTTGCTTGAAGAGATTTCACAAATGGAGGAGAATTCTTTAGAAAAAATGGAACTGATTTCTCAGCTCAAAAACGAATTATTCCGCATGGATACAAAAATAGAAAAAGTCACAGAGGAAAAGCAACGGATTTATGATGCCATGTGGGAGGAATATGAAATTACATATCAGATGGCTAAGGAGTTTCATACTGAAAATCTGCCTTATGTTCAGCTAAAACGAGAAGCAAAGGAACTGAAAAACAGTATCAAAGCATTGGGTGTTGTCAATGTGGGGGCTATGGAGCAGTATAAAGAGGTCAAAGAACGGTACGAATTTTTAACGACACAAAAAGAAGATATACTGGAGGCAGAAGAAAAACTGGAAGGTATTATTGCAGAGCTTTCTGGGCGGATGGAGGAGCGGTTTCGGGAACAGTTTGCTCTGATATCTGCAAATTTTAACGAGGTTTTTCAGGAGATGTTCGGGGGCGGAAAGGCGTACCTGAAACTGGCGGATGAGGATCACATTCTGGAATCCTCCATAGAAATCATTGCCCAGCCACCGGGGAAAAATTTACAGAATATGATGCTTCTTTCCGGTGGCGAACGTGCATTGACAGCCATCGCTATCCTATTTTCTATATTGAAAATGAAGCCGTCACCCTTCTGTATACTAGACGAAATTGAAGCGGCGTTGGATGATGCCAATGTAAAACGATATGCTCAATATCTCATGAAATTTTCAGGGGATACCCAATTTATCGTTATCACCCACCGAAAGGGTACTATGGAAGCGGCAGATGTGATGTATGGCATCACCATGCAGGAAAAAGGTGTTTCCAAACTGATTTCCGTTAATTTTCAAGAAACAAAATATGCATAAAAACTAACATTCTAAGGAGAGAAAAAATGGCTTTTTTTGATTTTTTAAAAGGAAAAAATAAAAAAGAAGAAATACAAGAGGAAGAAAAACAGAAAACAAAAGAAAAAGATGGCTTGGAGATTGAAGGGCTGGAAATTTCCTCGAATGCATTGGAAATAGACGGGGAAATCAAGCTGAAAGTAAAAGAAGGTCTTAACACTTCTATTGCCATCAATCGGGCTGTGCGAAATGCCATGGATCAGCATGAAATTGAATTTCATCTGGCTGCAGGCGGCACTCTTTATAAAGAGGAGGCTGACAAAGAAGATACCACTTCGGAAGAAACAGCAGAAGAAGGTAAGGTTGAAGAAATTACGCAGGAAGAATTTAGTGAATTGAAAAACGCCTTGGAGGATGCCTTTGAAACGGAGATTCTTGCGGTGGATGGGGAAGAAGAGAAAGGGCAAGAAAGCCCTGTGAAAAATGCAGAGGAAACCAAGGAACCGGAGGAAACAGAATCAGAGGTTTCGGAAGAAATCAAAGAGGAAAAACCATTGAAGGTAGGCTTTTTTTCCAAGCTGATTGCGGGACTGGATAAGACCAGAAAGAATATTCTGGGTGGTGTGGATAATGTTTTGTGTGCTTTTTCCAAAATAGATGAGGATTTGTTCGAGGAACTGGAGGAAGTTCTCATTATGGCTGATTTGGGCATTGAAACGACCATGAATATCATTGAAAATCTTCGAAAACGGGTGAAGAA
>CAZCDP010000043.1:0-10165 GCA_964497675.1 uncultured Candidatus Epulonipiscium sp. | reverse complement strand
TTTTTCAGCTCCACACCGATAGGGCCGTAATCCCATGTATTGGCCAAACCGCCGTAAATTTCAGAACCGGGATATACAAAACCTCTGTTTTTTGCCAATGCTACTACTTTTTCCATTGTTTTTTCCATATAAAATTCCTCCTTTTTCTAATCATTATACCGCCCCGCCCCTTGGGACGGCAGCGTTTCGGATAACTTCCCGATTTGGGATGCTTTGTAAAGGGCAATTCTCATACAAAAAAGCTGCAAATAAAAAAGCTCCCGCCCCTTACAATTATGTAAGGGACGAAAGCTGATAAATTCTTCCGCGGTTCCACCCTTTTTGGCCAATCAATAAATCAGCCCTCTTTCAGAAATGGCCTGCTCCAAAGCGCCCTTCCCTGTCATTCGCTGCCGCTTCCCACCAACCAACGGCTCTCTGTCAGCTTCCTGTCAAGTACTCCTCTTCTTCAACACAGAATATTAAATTTAATTGATAGCTATTAATCTAACACGTTCAAAATCTATTGTCAATACTAAAAACAGAACATTTTATTTTTTTCTTTTGCAATTTTCCTTAAAAACATCTTTTCTCACATGAAATACAAACCCATTTAAAACGGTAGGCACTGCCCAAACTCGCCCCTTTTCGGCAATTTGCTCCGCAAATAATTATCCGAAATTTTAGGCTTGTCTTTCGTCCAAAAGGAAACATAGTTTGACCTTATGGGCCGAGGATTGCACCTCATGGTGGTTTGGAAGTAAAACCTCCAAGGTCTTGCCCTTGTCTTTGTCTTGCCCTTGTCTTTGTCTTGCCTTTGCTTTACTTTTTCCTTGCCTTTAGAGGTTCTCTGCAAAGCTTCTGGTTTTCAGTTCCAAGTTCATATGTATTGCCATATACTCCCGAAGGATACCGTCCAGTTCTTTCTGTACTCCCTCCGAAACACGAAACCCAAAAATATGCCGTATTTCATGCTCAAACACATAAAGCATTGCCTTTCTTGCCCCCGCCGACACCTCCGACATAGTACCGATTCTGTGTCTTTCGCAGGCCATGTTCCCTGCCTGTGCCGAAAAATAAGCCTTTTCACCCAGTTCTTCACCGCATACAGTACAGCCTTCCATTTCCGGCATCAACCCGAAAATCTGCAAATATTTCAGTTCAAAGATTCTTGCCAGCAATCTGGGGTTAGCGTCCTTGTGCTCCATCATACGCAGGGTACGAAAGAGCAGTTCCAGAGTTTCATCTTGCTCCATGCCTGCTAGGCAGGTGCGCTCCAAAAGCTCTAACAAATAAATACAGTGTGCCAGCTTTTCCACATCCGTCCGCAAATCATAAAAGCTTTCTATTAGGTCGATTTGTGTAATGGAATAAAACCCACGCCCCTCATAGACCAGAAAGTCACAACAGCAAAAAAGCTGTGTTCCTGCCAAAAACTTGCTTTTGGGCTTTCGGGCACCGCGGGCAGAAAGGAGAACTTTCCCTATCCCCTTTGCCAGCACCACAATCTGCTTGCTGTTTTCGCCGTTTTCTATTTCTTTTAATACGATGCCTCTGATTTTAATAACGCTCATACCCACCAAACCTCTAATAAAACTTCTTGTAAAGAGAGCTTTTCTCAATACGCCGCAGAGGGTCGCCAATTTCTTCGGCTCTGCTCCGCTGTGCCGCCTTATAATTTAAATAGTCTGCAATCTGACCGGTTTTTTCGAATTTTTGCCAATACTCTTTCTGGAGCTCTTTCATATCATCACAGCCTTCTTTTTTGTCTTTGATGTTATGATATTAGCTTGGCTCATTGCTGTTCTTCTATACTGCTAAAAAAATTCCAGAAACAAAATTTCGCTTTCTTTTGGCAAAAACCGCCCTTCTTTTCCCATAGGGTATTTTTCAGGTTTTCCTAAAAAGCATCAGATATTTTTGCTGTCGTAGCCAAAATTTTTCAGTAAAAAATCACTGTCACGCCAATCTTTTTTTACCTTGACCCAAATCTGCAAATAAATAGGTGAACCCAAAAGCCGCTCCATATCATTTCTCGAACGGGAGCCAATTTTTTTCAGCATAGCACCCTGCTTGCCTATGATAATACCCTTATGGGAATCTTTTTCGCAGTAAATAGTAGCTTCCACATCCACCAAATTTTTGTCCTGCCGTTTTTTCATTGACATAATTTCCACAGCAATACCGTGGGGAATTTCTTCCTGTAACAGAAGTAACGCTTTTTCACGGATAATTTCTGCGGCAATCTGGCGTTCCGGCTGATCCGTCACCATATCCGCGGGGAAATACTGAGGGCCTTCCGGCAGGTATTTTTTGATAACCTCCATTAGACTATCTGTGTTCTCCCCTTTCATGGCAGAAATAGGAACAATCTCAGCAAAGGCATATAGCTTGCTATAATTTTCAATCACCTGCAACAGATGGGATTTTTCCACCGTATCAATTTTATTGATTACTAAAACCACAGGTGTTTTCACATTTTCCAGATGTTCCACGACAAAACGGTCCATTTCCAGTACGCGGTCTGTTGGTTCTATGAGCATGAGGATTACATCCACCTCGTTCAATGCGTTTTCCGCCGATTTCACCATATATTCACCCAGTTTATGCTTTGGCTTATGGATTCCCGGTGTATCCAGAAAGACACACTGAAAATCCTCCTTTGTCAAAATACTGGTGATTTTATTTCTTGTTGTTTGTGGTTTGTTCGATGTAATGGCGATTTTTTCGCCAATCAAACAGTTCATCAGTGTTGATTTCCCCACATTAGGTCTGCCGACCAATGATACAAAGCCCGAATAAAATTTATGATTCAAAATATTCCCTCCATAATAAAAAAATTAACAAGCCCTTCAGGCTATCCTGTATCAAAATAATGAAAGCAATAAAAACCTTGAGGTTTCACCTCAAACTCCACCCTTTTTTTCGAGAAAAAGAGGGGTAAAAAGCTTTTATCGGAAAACGCAGTTTTCCGTTATAGGTCGAGGGTGAAACCCTCATGGTGGTTTGGAAGTAACACCTCCAAGGTCTTGCCTTTTTCTTACCTTTGCCCTTTTCTTCGGGTTGCGTAGTCAAGCTCCCCCCCACCTTTCCAATTTCTGGATAAAAGGCAGTTTTTAAATCCCCTGCAAGGAAAACGCAGTTTTCCGTCATGGGCCGAGGGTGAAACCCTCGTGGTGGCTTGGAGGTAATACCTCCAAGGTCTTGCCTTTTCCCTTGTAACGTATACACTAAAACCACACATTCTTAAAGGGATATCACTTCCGACAGTTTCTCTCGGATTTTTTTAAAATCCTCCCATGCCGGCCGCTTTTTCGTTTCATCCCGTAAAAGTGCCGATGGATGATAGGTCGCCATCATCCAGTATCCTTTCCGCTCCAACCACTGCCCATGCTGTTTCGTGATTTTAAAATCTGGTGCAATAATAGCCGTTGCCGCAATACGCCCCAAGCACACAATAATTTTCGGCCGAATGAGCAAAAGCTGATATCGCAGATAATTCATACAGGCTTTTTCCTCGTCCTCATGAGGATCCCGGTTCCCCGGCGGTCTGCATTTTACAATATTAGCTATATAAACGTCTGCCAGCGTCAAATCAATGGCCGCCAGCATTTTATCCAACAGTTGTCCCGCAGGCCCCACAAAAACCTGCCCCTGCAAATCCTCCTGCTGTCCCGGCCCTTCGCCGATAAACAAAATATCCGCCTGACGATTGCCCTTACCAATAACCACATTGGTGCGTGTTTCCCACAATGGGCATTTCTTACAACTATAGCAAGCGCCTTCAAGTATTTCCCAGCTTCTTTCCGCCAAAAAACCACCTCATCTGCTTCTTCACCTAGATAACTAACCTACTTTTTTATTCCCCAATTTCATAGGGTCGCAAGGCAGCGGCAATACCGGTAGCAAAGCTATCCGCCGCACCCCAGTCAAACCGAAAAAACGCTCCGGAAGAGCCGCCGCCGCCGACACCATGGACTCTGGTCGTACCGCTAAAATCATCTATGGCCACCGTAAACGTGAGCCTGTTTTTTGCTCGGTAATAATACTTTTCAAAAACTGCCACATAACAGCTTCCTGTATTCTCCCGTATTTGGTATGCATCGATACATTCTCCCGAAATACTTTCTGTAATTTTCTTTTTTACCACTTCCATGGCTTCTTCTACCGTCAAATTAACCTTCTTGTCAAAAACCTCCATACCCTGCTCCTTCCTCCATGCCTTTTCCCTCGTCCCTTTTCCAATCACAGAGTAAACCCATGGGGCAAAAGTTCCTCCACAGTAAAAACCTGTATCTCACCTGTTTTGTTGCCCAAAACCACCTGTCCCTCTGGCATAAATTCCAGTAAAACCTGACGGCAGATACCACAAGGGGCTGTAAATCCTCCATCGCTTGCCATAATGGCAATTTTTTCAAAACCCCGTACCCCTTCGGACACCGCCTTGCCTATGGCAGTCCGTTCGGCACAACAAGTGGCACCATAGGAAGCATTTTCTACATTGCACCCGGTAAAGACTTGTCCATCCTTGCATAAGAGCGCCGCCCCTACTTGAAATTGAGAATAGGGTGCATAGGCATATTTCATAGCCTGCTTTGCCCGTTCTATGAGTTCTCTATTTTCCATAGACTCCTCCTTTATTCTCTGGGTATTCCCGCTTTTTCCAAAATTTCTTTCTGTTTCGCAAACATTTCCTCTTCCTCCGCAGGCTCCATATGGTCGTAGCCCATGAGGTGAAGCATACTGTGGGCAGTCAAAAAAGCAATTTCCCGTTTCAAGGAATGTCCGTATTCTACGGCCTGTGCTTTGGCACGCTCCAAAGAAATGATAATATCTCCCAATATAATTTCCTCATTCTCATTGACGTCTGCCATCTCCCCCTCCTCAAAGGTCAGCTGGGGAAAACTCAGCACATCCGTAGGGTTATCTATATTCCGAAACTGTTTGTTGATTTCTCTGATTTCTTCATCCCTTACAATGGAAACACTGATTTCACATTTCTCGTCAAATTCTTCATAGGCTAAGCTGTCTTCCACAATTTTTTCAATGACATATTCCAGTTCCTTTGTCACGTCTTCTTCCGTTCTATTATCAATGAGTACCGTCATAGGTTTCTTCCTTTCCCTCTTTCCTATCCACTTCTATCGTTTTTTCCATTTTCTTCGTTTGTGCTTCTAATAGCTCCTCCGCCTTCGGATAAGCAATCCTGCCATGATACATTCCGTGGAATACTTTCAAAAAAGCCTTCCGTATGGTGGTAAGGTCTTCAATGGCAAGGCCGCTTTCATCCAGCTGTCCATCGTCCAGCTTGTCCTTAATCAGTGCTTGAATGAGTTCTTCGGCTTCCTCCAGCTTCTTTTCATTTCCAAGCATACTGCGCATGGCCGCCTCCACAGTATCCGCCAACATCACAACAGCAGACTCGCGGCTTTGAGGCACAGGCCCATTGTAGCGATAATCACCTTCCTCTACCTCCTCGGTTCCATAGAGCTGCAGTGCCTTAAAATAAAAATACTTTACCAATGTATTTCCATGATGCTCCCGAATGATACTGATGACCACCTTTGGCAGTCCCTTCTCCACACCCATTTCTGCACCGGCTTTCACATGCTGGGTAATCAGCTGGGCGCTGCTGTATGGCTCCAAAAGGTCGTGGGGATTTTCTCCCCCTTGATTTTCGCCGAAATATAAGGGGTATTTCAGTTTCCCTATATCATGATAGTATGCCCCAACTCTGGCAAGTGCCGAATTTGCACCGATTTCATAGGCAGCCGTTTCCGCCAGATTGGCTACAATTAGGCTGTGGTGATAAGTGCCCGGTGCTTCAATCATAAGCCGCCGCAAAAGTTCATTGTTAGGATTGGTCAGTTCCAAAAGTCGTAGGGGTGTATTGGCTTCAAAAGCCGACTCCCAAAAAGGCAGACTGCCTATGGCAATCATAACGGAAACTAAGCCCGATGCCGCACCGTAACTGCCATACACCAAAAGATTGTTGGAATATCCCTGTTCAAAAAATAGTCCCACGGCCAGCATGGATAAAAAATTGACTCCTGCCATAGCCGCCGCCACCAGAATGACATATTTTCGCCGTTCCGTATACTGGATGAGCAGTGCCGCAAAGCTTCCTGTCATAAGGAAATATAGTAAAAATTCCACATCCCCATTGAAAATAAAACAGCCGATGATACTGATAAAACAGTTCAGCGCCATTGCCATCCGCATATTCAAAAGAAGAGAAACCAACATGGAAAATAAGGTCAGCGGAATCACTGTGTACACCGGTATCTCGGAGGTAAGCCGAAGCAGTACCACCGTAAGGATATACAGTGTAAACAACATGGTCATTTCATTCCGTTTCAGTTCTCTTGTCTTTTTCCCGCCGCAAAAAAACAAAGCTGCCGCCGCAAAAATCAGCCCCACGATAACGATACTGCCCAAAATCGGCACAACACTTTCTTTATAATCCTGATGGTTAATCAAATTCAAGGCTTCCAGCTTTTTATAAATATCTTCTGTGATAATCTCGCCCTCGTCCACAATCTTCTGATTTTTCTTGATTATGACATCAGAAATCTCATTCGCCTTTTTCTCTCGGGCCATCTGTATGGCTTCCCCGTCTATGATAAGATTGGGCTTTAAGGCACTGTTCAGTACCGCATAGCCCATATTTTTCAAATCATTGCTCCAAGCAGTTTGAGCCAACTCTGTCTTAATCAACTCCCTGCCTTTTTCCATAGATTCCGCCGTAATCCCTTGTTCATAAATGGCATCGGCAACATTCCTGCAGGTTCTCCGAAAACGTTCTCTTTCCTGTCCGTTTAATCCTTCATAGGCTGCACATTCTTTGGCATTTAGCATAACAGGGAGTTTTAATGTGGCATTTTTCACCGTCTGGGCGAAATCCCCATCTTCCTCCAAATTAGTAAGAATATCATTCAAATCACTAAAAAACGCATCCAGTTCACTAAGGGTTGTTTGTTGAACATTCTCATCGTGCTTGTAAAGAGGGCCCACGCTCTGGGATGCCTCCTGCTTCAGCTTGCGAGTCGCACCTTCGTCCACAGTGTCCGTCAATGCCACATAACGGCGGGAAGCCACAGCCCCGACCTGCACCCGTTCCTCCCCCTGTATATAGGCACCTGTAACAATGAAAATCACTGTTACAAAAAAAGCGATACAAAATAATAATCTGTCAAAATATGGATACTTGGCGATTCTTTTTCCCTTTAGGGTCATTTCTATCACTTCCGCTTCCTGTTTTCAAAGTTTTCATAGGCAAGTATAATTTTCTGCACCAGAGGGTGACGTACCACATCTTTGTTGGTCAAGGTAATCATACCGATGCCTTCAATTCCTTCCAAAATTTTAGTCGACTCCAAAAGCCCTGAGCGTTTTCCTTCCGCCAAATCGACTTGAGTTACATCCCCCGTGATGACGGCCTTCGAGCCGTAACCAATACGGGTTAAAAACATTTTCATCTGTTCAGGTGTGGTGTTTTGAGCTTCATCCAAGACAATAAAAGCATTGTCCAGTGTCCGCCCCCTCATATAAGCAAGAGGTGCCACCTCTATCAGACCTTTTTCCATATTTTTTAAAAAGTTCTCTGCCCCCATAATCTCATAAAGAGCATCATACAAAGGCCTTAAATAAGGGTCTACCTTTTGCTGCAAATCTCCCGGTAAAAACCCCAGCTTTTCCCCTGCCTCAATGGCGGGTCTTGTGAGGATAATCCGATTGACCTCGTTATTTTTAAAAGCAGTAATAGCCATGGCCATAGCCAGATAGGTTTTTCCCGTACCTGCTGGACCAATACCGAATACCACCGTATTTTTTTTGATTAAATCCACATATTTCTTTTGTCCCAGAGTTTTCGGACGTAAGGGTCTGCCCCCCATCGTCATACAGATAAAATCATCATAGACCTTTTCCACTTCATTCATGTCCTCCACGCCTACGGCAGAGATGAAATAATCCACATTTTGTGTGGTAATTTCTTCCCCTCCTTTCGCCAGTTTACTGAGAGAATGAAGGATTTGCAAAGCTTTTTCCATCTGTTTTTCCTCTCCTGAAATCTTGACATTATCGCCTCGGTTCACAATACGCACACCGTAGGTGTCCTCTATTTTCTTGATATTGGCATCGAACTGACCGAATATATTCAAAATGTGTCTGTTGTCAATCTGTATTGTCCGTTCCTCCATCGTTGGCATTCCTCCCAATCTCCATCTTTTTTTCTGTATCGATACGTTCTGACAGTGTCACATCGGCTTCTGCTGTCACCCTGTCCTCATATTCCTGAAATGTAATAGTAATATCCAAAATTTCCGTTCCTTCTTGCACCAGCCCTTTTGCTTTCTGATGCAATGCAGTTTTCAATTCCGCTTTTGCTTCCTTAATGGTTCTTGTTTTTTCCACTTCCGTATATTGCTGGTACTCGTCTTTAACCAAAATTACGGGAAATTTGAAGTCCCCTATGGCAAGTATTTTCTCATAGGCGTTTTTTTCTTGATACAGCCCATCCGACAGCTTCGGCTTTAAAATATTGATAACGCTGTCCTTTAGGATAACACTATGATCCTGTTTCCATTCGTCCGTAAACTGTTTTTCTTGATACCGCAGCAGACATTCTTCTTGCAGCCGCTGCCACACCTTGGCGTGTACCTTTCCTCTTGCCTTTACGTACTCCCGCCCCACTTCTTCCTCACCGGCTTGGATAACCACTTCTCCGCTGATAAGAATATCGCCCTTTTCCACCACATCGCCTGCTTCGACCAAAGGCGTTCCCGCTTCTGCCGCCAGACTGAGAATGACTCCGTCTTTTGCAGCCACAATATCACAGGGCGTTTCTTTGTCCAAAATCTCAGGCTGGGGTATGGTTTCTACCAGCTTGATACTGGCGTTGGTACCCTTTATTTTTACGCTGACCCATGAAATATCAGGAAACCCTTCTAAAAGTCCTTCTGTCAGCTTTTCCGTATCCAACTTTAATTTTAATGCACCGGGCTTTAGCCCCCCCTCTGCACAAGCATCCAAAATATCCTGTTCAGAAATACGTTCATTTCCTTGCACCTGTAACACCCATACAAAGGAGGACAAAATATAAAGCCCCGCTATAAAGAACAAAACTCCGGCCGCAAGGATTTTCCGCTTCTGATACCGCCGCAACCGAACAGGAAGCCCCCGTTCCGCCACGATTCCATAGGAACAGCCCGTTTTCCTTGCACATTCCTCCAAAAGGCTGTAGCCTTCTCTGGAAACCTTCATATGTACCTTGCCCCCGCAAGGGCAGATATCCCATAGATAAATACCACGGAAAGCCGCCATGTTTACAAAGCGTTCCACTGAAAATCCAGACACTTCTATCATAACATATCCGTGCAAATAATACCAGAATGCCAAAAACATAAATTCACCTCATTTGCCCCAAAAGTGCCAAAAATCAGTACTGCCTTATACCACAAATTCCACACGCAAAATTCTGCCTGTTATGACGATACATTCTACCGTCAGTTGTTTCAGCAAAAGCCCTTTTCCTTGTATTTTCAAAGTCCCTGCCGCCGTATTAACCCGTATGGTTTCTTCTCCATATTCCATAATGCCTTTATAATTTTCTATGGTCAGCTCTTCTCTGCCCGTTAGTGAAATCAAAGGAAGGTTCAGCATGACTTCCTTGGGCAGTTCCAGAGCATCGGTCACATTACGTTTTAATCCTCTGCCCTTCATATCATCCCTCCGCGCAAAATTTCCATTTATTCATACCTATGCACTTTCGGCTGATTCATTCCCGAAACTACAACTGCCCCTCCTGTCCCAGTATATAGGCCTATGATAAATAGAAGGGCTGGGAAACCCCTCAGCATTTTTTGGCAAAAAAAATGCACTTATAACAAAACTCTCTAACTGTTCGTGCTGTAGACCTAACAGAAAGAGGATTGCTATCAGTGCAAAATAATGGTATCTATCAATGATTACATTCAAAAGGGTGAATCTATAAACAGAGCCGCCCAGACGATTGGCAAAGAGCCAAAATTACCATTAGAAAACCCGCTGCCAGCCTATGCTAACAACGGGTTTGTCTACACTCTAAATGTGATGACTTTATCATCACGCTTACGAGCTTATCATTTTTCTTTATTTATTCTGTAATAAATTCTTTACGTAACCGCTTACAATCTTATTGTCGGCA
>CAZCDP010000042.1:0-10373 GCA_964497675.1 uncultured Candidatus Epulonipiscium sp. | reverse complement strand
TAGGGTTTCTTTAAATTGTACATTGGACTCAGCCTCCGTAATATACTGTTGCCCTTTTCTGTTGCCTTTTACGATGCCCCTTTTCATTCATCCTATGGTTTGTACCTTAAGTCCCATTCTGTTTCCCTCGTAGGGAGAACATCCCAAGTTACGACGTCGCAATTTTTAAGGTAAAACCGGCGCTAATTATTTTTTCGGAATCTCCTCCTTTTATTGTTTCAGAAGACAAATATATGAACTTCCAACAATATATATTAAAAAGTAATTTTGCGGTAACGGAATAAAAAAATATAAAATTTTTAAAACTGTAACAAATTTTTACAAATAAATCGATTTTTGATAAAAAAAGTCTTTTTATTGCAATTTCTTTATAAGTTTTTATCCTTTACCAATTACTTTCTATGCTTGCATTATAATCTATATACAATAATATGTCAACTAATTTGCTAAATGTATACAGTATTTTTAAAGGAGGGTGAATACTTTGTATTCACCCTCCTCTTTTATGTAACCTCAATGAAACTTATTTTGATTCTTTTTCTGCGTTAAAGTTTTCCAGCTCCAGGATTGCATCTTTTACGATTTTCTGTGTAATAGGATATGGCACAACCTCAACGTCATATTTCTTAACAACTTGATCCAAAACAGGGTCCAGTTCGTCTACGGTCACTTCAATGTCAGCCAGTTTTGTAGGCAGCTTCATTGCTTTGTAGAACGTATAGAATTTTTCCAGGTTTTCATACTGTTTATCCATTGTAAGGAGAACCAGTGTGCCATAGGATACAACTTCGCCGTGGAGATGTCTTTCTTCAATCTGTTTCAACATGGTGAAGCTGTTGAACAAGGCATGACCAAGGTTTGTATTGTATTTTGCAGAATCCACCATATTGGAAACCATACCTGTGTTTACAATAATGTTCATAGCAATGGCTTCGATAGCTTCAGATGGTTTGTTCTGTTTGCTGTCCTCCATTGCCTGAACGCCGTATTTCAAGAAAGGTGCGGTACAGCAGCCGCTCATAGCAACACCGGCAGCATCGGAAAGGGTCAGTTCATCTTCTCTGTTTCTAGCGGAGAATTTAACTTCTGCTTCCTTGCTCATGCCGTCGCCAATACCTGCCCAGAGATATAGGTCAGGGGCTTCTGCGATAACCTTTGTGGAAATAAAAACGTGAATTGGTGGGCGTTTTACACGGAAAAAGTCTTTGAAAACGTGTTCCGGTGTATAATAAATGCCCAGTGCAGAGATTGCGGCACAGGTGGAAGCGATGGTTGGGAATGTAAAGAAAGGTTTTCCCAAATGATCGGATACCAGCTTGGAAAGGTCAATGGCTTTTCCTCCCCCAACGCCGAAAATCATATCGGCATTTTTAACTGTTTCGTTGGCTGCAAATTCATCAGCGTATTCAAAAGCCGCTTCCCCTTTGTACCAAAGAAAATCAACAATTTCAATATCTGTGCCTTTTGTTGCCTCCAGCAAATAATCTTTTGTTTTGGAAATAGCTGTTTTGCCGCCAATGACAACGGCTTTTTTGCCATATGGAGAACAAACAGCACTGATTTCGCTGTATGCGTCCTCTCCAGCACTGTAGCCCGGGAAAAATGTAGTAAAACTATTCATGATAATTCTCCTCCCTAAACTTAAATACCCTTATATTTAAAAAACTAGAACTGCCTTAGTGTGTCGACAAAGCCAAAACCGCTGCCTCAAACACTACCCCCTTTCATGCAAGAAAGAGGGTAGTAAACGTTTGAGAAGACTGCGTTTTTCCTATTTATGTAGGCAAGAAAATATTCTTTGCCTGCATAAAGGTTTCATCCGCAGTATTAATAGTTTTGTCTATAGTCGGATGCGTATAACTTACTGATTTGCTTTTTCTTCTTTATATTTTTTAAGAGCTTCTGTCAGTTTTGGAACGATAGCTTTTACATCGCCGATTACGCCAAAGTCAGCTACATCAAAGATAGGTGCTGTTTCGTTTTTGTTGATAGCGATGATATATTCGGAGCCTTCCATACCGGCAACGTGCTGGATGGCACCGGAGATACCGCAAGCCATATACAGGTCAGGGCGTACTGTCTTGCCTGTCTGTCCAACCTGACGGTCTTTTTCAATCCAGCCTGCGTCTACGTTTGCTCTGGATGAGGAAACTTCGCCGCCGATTACAGATGCCAAATCTCTCAGCATATTGAAACCGTCTGCACTGCCGATACCACGGCCGCCGGAAACGAGGTATTTTGCTTCTGTAATATCTGTTGCTTTTCTGGATTCTTTGACAACTTCTCTGATTTTTACGTTTTGGTCTTCCGGTTTGAAAGCAACAGCGATTTCTTTTAATTCGCCTGTTCTTGTTTTGTCTTTTGCCATAGCCTTCATAACGCCGGGTCTTACGGTCGCCATCTGAGGTCTGTAATTTTTACAAACGATGGTAGCCATGATATTACCGCCGAAAGCAGGACGTGTCATCAGTAACAGCTTTGTTTCCGGGTCGATATCCAGCTTGGTACAGTCTGCGGTCAAGCCGGTATGTACTCTGCCTGCTACCCTTGGAGCTAAGTCACGGCCGATGGATGTTGCACCGTAAAGTACGATTTCAGGCTGGCATTCCTGAATAATGGTATATAATGCTTTTGCGTAAGGCTCTGTTGTGTATTCTTCCAGATATGGATGGTCTACAATAACGACTTCATCTGCACCATATGCAAATAAGGATTTACCAACTTCTTTGATACCGGAGCCTAATAAAATTGCCACTACTTTTTCATCCAAATCTTTTGCAAGCTCTACGGCTTTACCCAAAAGTTCTTTTCCGACTTTGGCTACTACGCCATCTCTTTGTTCTACTAATACATATACGTTTTTGCTCATGAGAAAATCCTCCTATTTTTCTTTTTTTCCAACAATCGAAGCCAAACACTTCAAAACGATGAGGCTTTTGTATACGCCACCTTCTTTTTCAAAAGAATTGGGGCAAAACCTCCAAGGTTTGTTAGATGATGAATCTTTCTTCCAGTTTTTTGATGATGGCATCTACAGATTCTTCTGTTGAAAGGTTGATGATGGTGCCTTTGCCTTTCGCCTGTTTTGTGAAGGACTGTTTTACGTTTGTAGGGGAACCCTTCAGACCGATATTTTCAGGGTTAAATAAATCTTTCAAGTCTTCAAAACCGTATACGGGGATTTCTTTTTTGTATGCGTCAATAACGCCGCCGATGGACATATATCTTGGTTCTGCCAACTCGGAGAGAGCAGTAATCAAGCAAGGAGGTTTTACCTCAAGAATGTGGTATCTGTCCTCAAACTGTCTTTTTACAACGAGTACGTCGCCTTCTGCCTTCAGGTCTTCCGCATAGCTAATCTGAGGGATTTTAAGCTGTTCTGCAATCTGAGGGCCAACCTGTGCGGTGTCACCGTCGATAGCCTGACGGCCTGTGATAACGATGTCAAAGCCAACTTTTTTCAAGCCGGCAGCGATGATGGTTGCTGTGGCAAAGGTATCGGAGCCGCCGAATTCTCTTGCAGATAATAATACAGCGTCGTCACAGCCCATAGCCAGTGCTTCTCTTAATGCTACGTCAGCCTGTGGAGGTCCCATACAAACAACGGTTACGGTACCGCCAACCTGTTCTTTCAACTGTAAAGCGGCCTCGATGCCTGCTTTGTCGTCTGGATTGATAATACTTGGAACACCGTCACGGATGAGGGTATTTGTTTTTGGGTCAAGCTTTACTTCTGTTGTGTCTGGAACCTGTTTGATACATACAACTATTTTCATAGTAGTTCTCCTTTCAAAATGAATGTTAAGTGCTATCTTAAAATCAAAACCTTGGGCTGTGCCCAAACCATTTTTTATATCAGTTAGGAATGTTTCATTCCCCAACCCCCTTGGCGTATATTGTCAAATTTTCATACGAACAAGCAAGCATAGCTTGGTTGTTTAGCAAATTTTTGATTGCACTTTTTAAGATGTGCATGGGGTGTGGGGCGACGCCCGCAAGCTTATTTTTTATTTCAGTTTTAACCAGTTTGCAATAACGATTTTCTGTACTTCGGAGGTACCTTCGTAGATTTCTGTAATCTTGGCATCTCTCATCATTCTTTCGGCTGGGTACTCTCTTGTGTAGCCGTAACCGCCAAAGAGCTGTAAGCATCTTCTTGTTACATCACTGGCAACGGTTGCGCAGAGGTATTTTGCCATAGAGGACAGGTGACCATATGGACGGTGTGCGTCTTTTTCACAAGCTGATTCATAAACAAGGAGTTTTGCAGCTTCGATTTTTGCAGCCATGTCTGCCAGCTCGAACTGTGTGTTCTGGAACTGACCGATTTTCTGACCGAATTGCTGTCTTTCCATAACATATTTTACACATTCATCAAAGGCTCCTTCTGCAATACCGATAGCCTGAGAAGCGATACCAACACGTCCTGCTTCCAGTGTCTGCATAGCGATTTTGAAGCCCTGACCTTCTTTGCCCAAAATGTTTTCTTTTGGAATGCGGCAGTTTTCGAAAATAAGCTCGCAAGTTGCAGAACCTCTGATACCCATTTTTCTTTCTTTCTTGCCAATGGAGAAGCCCGGTGTGTCCGCTTCTACGATGAAGGCAGAAATGCCTTTGGTTCCTTTGGCTTTATCTGTCATGGCAATGATAATATAAGTATCAGCATAACCTGCATTGGTAATGAAGATTTTGGAACCGTTCAGTACGTATTCGTTACCGTCCAAAACAGCTTTTGTCTGCTGCATAGAGGCATCTGTACCTGCACTAGGCTCTGTTAAACCAAATGCACCTAATTTTTCGCCTTTTGCCAAAGGAATGAGAAATTTTTGTTTCTGCTCTTCTGTACCAAACTGGAAAATAGGTTGGCAGCAAAGGGAAGTATGTGCGGAAACGATAACGGCTGTTGTTGCACAAACCTTGCCGAGTTCTTCTACAGCCATGGAGTACGCCAGATTGTCAGAACCGGCACCGCCGTATTCCTTTGGAAAAGGAATACCAAAAAAACCGTACTTTGCTAATTTTTTTACGGTTTCCACAGGGAATCTTTCTTCTTCGTCAATTTCTTCTGCCAGAGGTTTTACCTCAGTTTCGGCAAATTTTTTGTATAAATCTTTTAATAACAGATGTTCTTTTGATAAAGCGAATTCCATATTTTTTCCTCCTTAAAAATGTAAATAAAAACCATTGACTTCAATTTTGTTTTACACAGAGTATCCTTATTTGTAGATAACAAGGATATTTTGTTATTAATATAACGTAATGATTATATACAGCAAAAACCGTGCCAAATAAATAACATAGCATATCCTTTGTTTCAAAGGAGTGCCTCTGGATTTTTGTTGTAATATATGTTACGATTATAACACAAATTTGTTATAAAGCAATGATTCTAACGGAAATTGGAATGGAGAAAAGAAATGAAGCTAACAGAAGAATTGTTTTTTTCGTTAAATATTTATAAAGAAATTTTAGACCACTGCAACGACGGTGTCAATGTGGTGGATACCAAGGGTGTTCTTGTTTATGTCAATCAGATATCTGCCAACTATGTCAATTCTACCAGAGAAGAAATGCTGGGGCAATCCATCACAAAATATTACCCTGCGGCAGTTCTGCTTACAGTTTTAAAAAATCGCCTTCCGATTTTGGATAAAAAAATCCATTTTGTGCCGCCAAAAAAATATGCCGTCAATTCTTATCCTATTTTTCAGGATGGAGAATTTCTGGGGGCATTTTCCGTATTCAAGGATATTCAGGAAATCGATGAATTGAACAGTAAAATCAAGCGTCTGGAAATGCAGGTGAGCCTGACCAAGCCGGAAGGGGACATCAACCATGTGGTAAATATGGGTACTATGGAAAACGTATTTAAACAGGCAAAAAAAATCGTAGGCTCCTTGGGCGGGCCAAGGCATTCTATCATTACAGGGGAATCGGGAACAGGCAAAACCATGTTGGCTACACTGATTTATAACTATGCCAAAAAAATCGGCGTCATCGGCGAGAATGCGCCGTTTATAGAAATCAACTGTGCTCAGTTCACAAACCCCGATATCGCTGCCATGGAGATTTTTGGCAGTGTGGAGGGTGCATATACCGGCTCCAAAAAGAAAAAAGGTCTTTTTGAGCAGGCAAATGGGGGTATTCTTTTTTTGGATGAAGCCCATACCATTGAAAAATACCAGAGCCTTTTGCTGAAAGCCATCGAATCGGGTAAGATTCGCCGAATCGGTGATATTAAGGAAACTAGTATCAATGTCATTATTATTGCCGCCTCTACCAAAAATCTTCATGAGGTTTTTTTGCCGGAGTTGTACCAGCGTTTGGGGCAGTATGAAATGTATCTGCCGGCACTGCGGGAACGCTGCATGGAGGAAAAGGAACTGCTTTTCCTCCATTTTGTACGGAGGTATGAGGACGCTGTATGGGAATCCCGAAAAATCAAATACCATGTGATTTTTACAGCAGAAGCCCATGATGCACTGCTGAATGCAGTTTATCCCCGAAATATCCGTCAATTTCGGGATGTTATCAATTATAGCATAGATGCTTCGTCGCCATTGGTGGAGGATATTCATAATAAAAAAGAAATTACAACGGTAGTGGATATTCAACATATTCCTTTTGATATTTCCGATAGTGCGGAAAACCAGAAGGTTGTTCATCAGATACAGACGAAAAATAAAATTACACCGGAAATCGAAAAAACCATACGAGAAATGCAAAGTCAGGGTATGGGCCCGCGAAGGACAGCCAAAAAATTGCAGAGGATGGGCTATGACATTCCGTATTATAAAATCGCTTATTTTAATAAAAAGCAGCAGAATTGTCGAGGGGGAAATTGATGGTAACGGGTTAAAGCCATGGGCTTTGCCCACACCTCGTTCTTTTTTAGGTTTTACCTCCAAACCATGACGAGGGTTTGACCTTCGACCCAAAAGGGAAAACTGCGTTTTTCTCAGATAAAAGATAAGCAACTAAATTTAGACAATTATATGCAGAGGGCCTGGGAAGAAACGTTCCCAACTGGAATCACGCAGGGCAGATTCATTTGTAAATAATGAGATAAATCCGGGGTTGCCTTCCATCGGATATGTTGCGGTATTGAAAAGGTTTTATCAACACTTCCTTAAATATAAAAACTGCGCTTTCCTTGAAAAGTCAAGAAAAACGCAGTTTTTCGTTATCATTTTTTGCCCCTCTTTTTTGAAAAAGTGGGTGGAGCTTGAGGCAATGCCTCAAGGTTTTAATCTTTTCATTTATTTTAAAAAGCCGTTGACAATCTGTGTTTCTGCTTCTTTTTCCGTCAACCCTAAGGTCATAAGCTTTGTCAGCTGTTCTCCTGCGATTTTACCGATAGCCGCTTCATGAATGAGCGTTGCGTCCAGATGATTGGCTGTGATTTCGGGAATGGCGGCTACTACACCGTGGTCCATAATAATGGCATCACACTCCGAATGACCATAACATTCCGCATTGCCATTGATGATGGAACGGAACATTTGTCTGGAGTTGTCCTTTGCCACAGACCGAGAAATCAGATTAGCACTGGAGCCTTTGCCGTTTAGTTCCACTTTGAAGGAGGTTTCTGCCGTCTGGTTACCATGGGTCATGATTTTTTCCTTAATGACCAGTGTGGCTCCCTCTTCCAGTGTTGCGCTGGAAATACGGTTGGTAGAATCCACACCTTTTAGCTGTACGGTTTCCATCTCTACATAACTGTTTTCCGCAGCTTCAATGTGAGTTTGCGGGTTGATGATACGTTCCCCTTTGCCGTCCCCTTCGCCGATGTGTTTTTCTACATATTTGACCTTAGCATTTTTCCCCACAAAGAAACGATGGATGCCCTCATGCATAGAGGTCTGGTCACCGCAGTTATGAACGCCGCAGCCTGCAACAATGAGTACATCAGCATTATCGCCGATATAAAAGTCGTTGTATACCAAATCGTGTATACCTGCTTCAGTAATCAGGGCAGGGATATGCACACTCTCATTTTTCGTGTTTTCTTTGATAACGATATCAATACCGGATTTATCGGTTTTTGGTGTAATCTGGATATTGGCGGTGGAATTTCTGCCTTCGCTTTTCCCGTTACTTCTGATGTTATATGCGCCTACTGGGATTTCGTGGAGGTCGGAAACCTGTTCCAGCAATGATTGTAATACTTGATCCATAATTAGTTTCCCTCCTTGAAAAATCTACAGCTATCCATGCCATTTAAAAGGCTGGGAAGCACAGTGTTTTTACTGCCTTGTTTTAAAATTTCCCCGTTGGCGATAACGATTATGTCGTCGGCAATATTCAGAATTCGTTCTTGATGGGAAATGATAACGATGGAACCATGTATTTCCTCATGCATCTTTTCGAATACATCAATGAGGTTTTTAAAGCTCCAGAGGTCGATGCCTGCTTCCGGTTCATCAAAGAGCGAAATCTTTGTTTTTCTTGCCATAACCGTAGCAATCTCAATACGTTTCAGTTCACCGCCGGAAAGGTTTCCGTTTACTTCTCTGTCGATGTAATCTCTGGCACAAAGGCCCACTTCTGAAAGATACTCACAGGCTGTGGCGGCACTGATTTCTTTTCCCGACGCTAATGTGATAAGGTCTTTTACGGTGACGCCTTTAAAACGCACAGGCTGCTGAAAAGCAAAGCTGATGCCTGCTCTGGCACGGTCTGTAATACTCATTTCTGTAATGTCCCGGCCGTCCAGCAGTATCTGACCGGAAGTAGGTTTTTCGATGCCTGCAATGATTTTTGCCAGCGTGGATTTGCCACCACCGTTGGGACCGGTGATTACCACGAATTTTGAATCCTCTATGGTAAGGCTAATGTTCTTTAAAATATCCTTTTCTCCTTCGATGGAAAAGGATATGTTCTTAAGTTCCAGCATAAAGCAATCTTCCTCCTAAAAAAAGACTCACGCTCCGTTTCCTTTGCATCAGTCGTATTAGACACAGTAACATTATCATTCTATAGACCAACTAAAATTATAACAATTTTCATCCTGTTGTGTCAATGATTTTTCGACAATTTCCCATAAATACAGGGATATTACAGTTATTGTAAGCAAACGAAGAACAGGGGGGAAAGAGGTGGTTTTGTGCAAAAAAAACAGGCAGCCAGAGAAACGTAAATAAAAATCTCTTCGTACAGCTGTCATTTCGGCAGAAGTACGGAGAGATTTCTGATTGTTCTTATTTACCAAACATTGAAATGTATCCCTGAATGAAGATAACGAATACGATAATAGGCAAGACATAGGAAACATAAAGTCTGGACCATTTTGGGAATTTCAGGCCGCTGCCAGAGTCTGCTTCGGTACAGAAATTCTTCCAGCCCCAGCCGTATTTTCTGGTACAGAAGAACAGGTATACTAAGCTTCCCAGAGGAAGTAAGTTGTTGCTGACAAGGAAGTCCTCAAGATCCAGTATGTTTTTGCCTTCGCCTAAGGGCTGGAATCCGCTCCAGAGGTTGAAGCCCAAAATACAAGGCATAGAAAGCACAATGATTACTACCAGATTCACAAGAACTGCTTTTTTACGGCTGCAGCCTGTTAAATCGATGGCGAAAGAAATGATGTTTTCGAACACCGCAATAACGGTAGAAGCTGCCGCAAAGAACATGAACAGGAAGAACAAGGTACCCCAAAGCCTGCCGCCCTGCATCGCATTGAATACGTTTGGCAGAGTGATGAAAATCAGGCTTGGGCCGCTGTCTGGTTCTACGCCGAAGGCAAAGCAGGCAGGGAATATAATAAGCCCTGCAATCAGAGCAACACAGGTGTCCAAAATGGTGACGCAGACGGCTTCTCCTGTCAAAGTCCGTGTTTTATCAATATAACTTCCGAAGATGGCAATGGCACCAATACCCAGACTCAGGGTGAAGAATGCCTGTCCCATGGCGGCGAATATCGCTTCCGATAGACCGTATTCTCTCAGTTTGTCAAAATCAGGATACAGATAAAAGCGAAGTCCCTCGCTGCTGTTTGGCAGCATAATGGAACGGATGGCAAGAATCAACATAAGTAACAATAGTACGACCATCATGACCTTTGTGATTTTTTCCACACCTTTTTGCAGACCCATGACACAGATACCAAAGCATAACACAACAACAATAACCATAAATAATGTCATGACTCCGGGCTGTCCCAGCATACCTCCGAATACGCCGGCCACTTGTTCTGTATTCAGACCTGTAAACTGTCCTGTCGCCATTTTATAAAAATATAAGAGCATCCAGCCGGCAACAGTGGTATAAAACATCATCAGCAGATAGTTGCCGGACATAGCACCGTATTTATACCAGTGCCATTTTGTATTTTTCGGCTCAAGGCGGTCAAAAGAAAGAGCCGCACTTTTCTGGCT
>CAZCDP010000041.1:0-10426 GCA_964497675.1 uncultured Candidatus Epulonipiscium sp. | reverse complement strand
TATGATAACTATATTACCAAAAAAGGAGAAAACGCCATGGAATCAAATCTTTTAAAAGCTGCGGCTTTGAAATCCACAAAAAAGAGGCAGTTAATTTTATCTATACTGGAACAAAAAAACTGTCCCTTGACCGCAGAAGAAATTTTTGAAAAAACAAAAGTGATTCTTCCCATGAGCATTTCCACGATTTATCGTGCCTTAAACGCTATGTCAGAAAAAGGTGTTTTACTAAAAATACGCCGTCAGGACGGATTAACTTATTATCAAATACCCAGCCCCAGCCACAAACACAGTCTTGTTTGCAGCATCTGTCACGAAATTCTTGATTTTCCAGATTGCCCCTTAATGGAACTGGAAAAACTGCTGGCAGAAGAAACAGGCTATCAAATCACAGGTCATTTTTTGGAATTTACGGGTATTTGCCCTAAATGTGCAAAGAAAATCAAAAACCTTCCTCTGAATCATTAAGAATCATTCAAGGTATTAAAAAACATACAAAACCACGGAATTTCCACACACCACTCATCTATTTTCTATTTTCTATTTTTACTGCCTTGCAGTTGCCCAACCGTCTTTTGCCGCTTTTACCAGTTCTTCCCACGAAGCCTGCCCTGCAAAATATCTCTGAAGCTCTATGCCCAGTACACCCTGACCCCAATCAGGAGGGAATCCCATAAATACCCAAGGCATCGTCCTTTCCGCATCCGCATAGCGTTTTACTGCTGCGCTCAATGGGTCAGAAGGTGTCAATGCTCCAAAGTTTGTCATGGGGGGCACGAACTTAAATTCGTTCACTACAATGTTCATTCCTTCCTTGGACTGATATAGCCAGTTAAGGAAATCCTTTGCTGCTGTTTTAGTCGCCTCATCAACCTCCTTATTAACGCACCAATACATGGGTACGCCCACAGGAATAGAGTCCTCCTTCACACCATTTAAAGGAAGTGGCATCATATCCAGCCCCAGTGCAACAGCTTCGTTAACATTGGCAATATCGGAGTAAGCCCAGTTGCCCTGCTGAATAGCTGCCACCCGTTCGGTGGCAATACCGCCGCCAACCTGTGCAGCATAATCCACAGCATTCAGTTTTGATTTGTCTGCCGCCGCCGGTGTATAATCTGTCAAAAGGTCTACCAGTTCCTTCCATGGTTTCTCATGTTTAAAGCTGATTGTCTTTGCTTCAAATGCAGAAAGAGCGGAATCAAATTCATTGGCAAAAGCAATATTGGCAGTGTACAGTCCGCTCACCCTAGTATCCTTGCCGGGGTATTCTTCTACAGCCTGCAAGTTGGGATAACGTTCCCGTAATGTGCCGTCTTTTATTTTTTTGTCTACCAGTTCAAAAGCTGCCTTAATACCGTTATAACTACTTAAAGTTCCCAAATCCACGCCGGCCGCCTGGAAAATCCCTTTATTATAGAGGATACCATAGCCCTCAATCCCATAAGGCAGACCATAAATCTTATCACCAGTGGTAACATTAGGAAGCGTTCCCTCCACAGCATTTGCTACCCAAGGCTGGTCTGAAAGGTTCTCCAGCTTGTCCTGCCATTTCAGGACATCCTGAGCCCCCCCAATATTAAAAATAGCAGGCTGCTGTGACTCTTTCATCTTTGTCTGCAATGCCGCACCGTAATCGTTGCTGTCTACAGTTTCCAAATTGATTTTTACATTCGGATGAGTGCTTTCGTATAATTTGCAGGCCTGTTGCAGTGGTTCTGCAATTTCCTTTTTAAATTGGAAAACATCCACCTGTACCGCTTTCGCCTTGGTATCTACCGGTGCTTTTTTCTCTGTTATACGGCCGCAGCCTGCCGCTGTGCTCATGAGCAGAGCCGCTGACAGGAGTGCCATGGTCTTTTTTAGATACATTTTCATAATGCCTCTCTTTCCGCTTATTTAATTAGGAAGCTATTTTTTTTCATTTCTTTTTTTGATACCTTCAATTTTCCCAAAATACCATAAAATATGCATTGCCATTTCCATCCCACATTCAAAAAAATAATAACTTTATCGTTTCGTTTTTTTATTCCAATGGGCGAAAACGAAAACTGCATACCTATCAATCTGTTTTTCTTAAAACCTCACTAGAGAACTAATTTTGGAAAGCAGCATTTTAGCTTTTTGAAAGTCAGCTTATTTTTTTAAATAAAAAAAGACTGATTTCAGTGCTTAAAGCGCAAAAAATCAATCTTTTTTATAATTTCCCTTACAAGGATTATTTTTCCAAAAGTTAACATAAATATAACATTACACACACACAACTGTAACATATATCTGTTATACTAATTGAGGATTAAAAGAAAGGAGATGATACAATGAATGAAGATTTAACACAAGACGTAATTGATGAATGTTTATATCTCATCGACTAATTAAGTCATCCTAAAAACTTGCAGCTTCGGAATCACTCCGAACAGGCTGCTCTTTTTTTATTCCCAAAGCTTCACCTTCCCCACTCGTCCTCTTATTTTAAGACACCTTTTCTGTCCAGCACTATAAAGATGCGAAGCATATCCTCGGACAAATGCAGATTCCCTTTTTCGTCTCCCTGCAAAGCCCCCTCCTTTATGAGCTTTTCAATGACATCTTTCCCATAGGGCAGTTCATCCACATTTTGGTATTCTTTCATCGTTTTTTCCTCCCTGTCTTTACCCGCATCTTCCCCTAAGTATTCGATACCGTAAAATCTGCAAACACCCCTGCAAATAGCAGCGGCACAGGTTTTGCGGTATTTATCGTCTGTTAACAATTCTGCCTCTTCCCTGTTTGTCATAAAACCACATTCCAGTAAAACCGCCTGCATTTTTGTATTTTTCAATACATAAAAATCATCACTTTTTTTAATCCCTCTGTCTTTCCGCCCTGTTGCACCAATCAATGCCTGATGAATCGTCTGAGCAAACAAGTAGCTTCGGCTTCCCTTTGAAACCTCACGATAAACCCAGGTTTCAATACCGTTTGCCCCATTCCACCCTGTTCCGCTGGCATTTGCATGAATACTGATATAAGCATCTGCATTCCCTTCATTGGCTCGTTGTACCCTTGTTTTCAAAGGAATATCCTTTTTTTCGGGTGCCACCATCAAAACTTCAAATCCGCACCGTTTTAGTTCTTGCTCTAAATAAAGCGCTGTTTTTTCATTAAATTCATTTTCCTTCATCACGCTGCCATTGGGAAAAGCAGGGGTGCGTTTCCCTGCCGTTTCCTTCCCATGACCATCGTCAATGGCAATTAAAACCACACTTTCACCTCCTTGGCTCATTATAAGTTAATGCCTGAGCACTATCGCTAAGTCCCCTTGTTGTCGGGTCGAACAATACACCGGTCACTGCCACAATCACACTGACCAGCATAAAGGGATTCCCCAAAAGCTCCTTTGCCTGTTCACAGACCATTCCCCAATCCGTAAACATTTCCGGTTTTGCGCCCATGGCCGTCAAAATCACACCCACCAGGCCGAACCAGAAATAGGGGTTTTTTGCCCTTACCTTAAAATTAATTTTCATTCATTTCCCCTCCTTTCTTTTTTAGGAAGAAAAAACCTATTTGAGAAGCTCCATCAAAAACCCTCCTAGGTTATTTTCTCTCTTATCCATGTATATGCTCGTCCAGACGTTTATGCGCCTGTTTCACACTGCTTTCCGCCGCAGCCAAACGGCCCTCGTGACCTTTTACATCCTTGTGCAAATCTTCCATGTCATTTTTGATACCCACAATGATGTCCAGCTTGGCATTCACGCCGCCCCGCCATTCCGCATCCTTACTCACATTTTTATCTCTGCCGGAAAGCCATCCCCCAACCCCAACCAACCCGCCGACGACAGCCAGCATCATACCTAAATCAATCTGCATCTTCCCACCTTCTTTCATTTTATTATAAATGCTTATCTGTTATGTCGTTATCATAGTTTGAATCAAATCTCAACGGCTCTCATGTTTATAGGCAAAAAAATAACTGCCTCTTGCTTTGGACAAGCCGGGCAGTTTAATATTCGTTTTATTTATACTTTTCCTAGTATCTATGGTTCACATAATAATCGATTACAGATTTCCTGCTTTCCTCGAAGAACACGCCTTCCTCTCGTAAACTCTTTAGAATCATGGGGTTGGTTGAATGGAGAATCACATCCTCCTCTTTCAGAACGATTTCAAAAAGCTTCCCTTTCAGAACCTTACTCCGCACTTTCACAAAGTACGCCTCCACACCACGATAATCCAACATCCGCAATACCTTAGATGTGGCTCTGTCTTTTTTACTGTAATAACCCTCGCTCCGCTCCAAATATTCCAGTTTCAATTCGTACTCCATCCCCTTAGAGGTACTGATGGACTTCATTTGTTTCGCCAAGGCATTGTAATACTGGTAATTGTATAATGCCTTTTCTATGGTATCCACATTTTGAAAAGGGCCGATATCACCATAAACCACTGCCTCATAATTCCGCTCCAAATATTCCCGCTTTGTCATATCGCCTTTCACATATTGGTCGATAAGATTTTGTCTGTACCTAAAATATTTTTGTATTGCATTCATGAAAACACCTGCATTCTGTCTTTTCCAAACTTTCCATAAGGAAGCCTCCTCCCTTTTCTGCTATAATGCAATCAGTACAGGAGGTCGCTTTTATGAAAACATTTATGGATCAATATAAAAAACAAATCGAGCCGCAGATCAACGCCATTGACCTGTTTCTGAAAACAGAAACGCCGCCATACAGTCCAAAAAAGTCGGCACAGATTTTACATATTTCCAATCAGGAATTGGAACACATTATGGCAGAAGAAGGTATCAGCGTCATTACCCATCAAAGCTTTTTTCAGATTATGAAAAAAGGCTCAAGTTCCATCTGCCGTATGTTTGCACGAGAGTTGGAATGTGGTATTCCTCGCTTTTATTCTGTGGAAAACATTTCCTATATCTATAATTTAGACGTTTCTGCCGTAATCCATGCATCCCAAAAAATTGGCTTGAACTACTTTAGCGAACCTATGCTGAAAACATTATTTCAGTATATCCCTCTTCATTCCCCGTAAACAATATCTTTACGAACTGTTTCCATAACCTCTGCTCCCGCAAAAATCTCTACCAGCTTCAGTGCAAAAGGAATGGCTGTTCCCGGGGCTCTGGAAGTAAGGATGTGACCGTCTTTGCAAATTGGTGTCTGCACAGGTAACGCCCCTGTGAGAAAATCCTCCATCCCCGGATAAATCGTAGCTTCTCTCCCCTTCACCAAGCCCATTTCGCCCAAAATCATAGGTGCAGCACAAATGGCAGAAATGAGTTTCTTTTCCTCATCAAAATATCGTAATACCTTCTTTAGCCCTTGGTGTTTTTGCAGATTGGCAGTTCCCGGCATCCCACCCGGCAAAACAATGCCGTCGGCAGCTTTTGCGACTTCTTCATCAAAAAGCAAATCTGCCACAAAAGAAATACCATGGGCGCCTGTCACTTCCCTCTTGCCTGTCATAGAAACAGTTTTACAGTCCACGCCTGCTCTCCTCAAAAGATCCACCGGCGTAGCCGCTTCCATTTCCTCAAACCCTTCGGTCAAAAATATCAATACTTTTTTCAAAAAACCGCCTCCCTCAGACCTTCCTCTAATTATTTACATTATATCATTTTTTATTTTTTAAGCAAATATAATCAGTTCGTGGTAAAATAAGAAAAAAATAGTTCAAAGGAGAATACTATGGAAATCGAACGTAAATTTTTAACAACAAATATACCTTTTGATGTGACAAAGTATCCCTGTCTTAACATTTCCCAGACCTATCTTTCCCTAAACCCCACCATCCGTATTCGAAAAAGCAACAACGACTTTATACTAACAGTAAAGGGTTCGGGTCATTTGTCACGGGAAGAATTTGAACTCTCCCTGACAGAAGAACAGTACCGTTCTCTGGAAAAAAAGGCAGAAACCCCACCCATTATAAAAAAAAGATATTTAGTTCCTTTAGAAGATGGCCTAACAGCAGAAGTTGATATTTATGCAGAGCCCCTGGCAGGACTTATTACAACGGAAGTCGAATTTTCCTCTTTGTCCCACGCCGAAAATTTTGAGCCGCCTCCATGGTTTGGTAAAGATGTATCCTATGACAAACGGTATAAAAATACCAGTCTTTCTCTTTATGGTATCCCAAAAGAATCGTGATTTCCTATAAAGCCGGCAAATCTGTCGGCTTTTCTGGCTACATAGTATTTTCATACACCACCTTGCTGAGAATGGCAACCCGCACTTTTGCTTCCTTTTCTGTCATTTCTTCCAAATAAAATTCCTGCAAATAATTCCTTTTGTATACATAAAATGCGGAAATTCCCCTCCTATTTTAAGTGCTTTTTTAAAAAACAAGAGATTTGCCGTAATATATTGAAAAAAGAAGGAGTATTCATAGAAATAACGTAAAACTTTGCGTATCCCCTAAATATTGCAAATGGAAAAAATATGTATTATAATCAAATGACAGGTAAAAATTTCCATTTTTATAAGAACTTTACCAAATATTTCATTGAAAATATTACAATCGGAGGGATTATTTTGAACCAAAATAAAATAAAGGTATTACTTGCAGATGATAATAAGGATTTTTGCGATGTTGTTGTCAGTTATCTAAATAAGCAGGAGGATATTAGCGTAGTGGCTGTTTCCCACGATGGAATTGATGCCTGCAACAAAATTCGGGAGTATCATCCTGATATCGCTATTATTGATGGGATTATGCCCCGTTTAGATGGTTTAGGCGTGCTGGAAAAATTGAGTAAAGCAACAGACATCACTCAGCCAATTACTATCATGCTCTCTGCTATCAGCCAAGAAAAAGTCATCCAGAAAGCCCTCGACCTTGGTGCCAGTTATTATATCATAAAACCCTTCGACATGGAATCTCTCATTAGCAGAATCCGCCAGTTGAAATATGAAAAAGCCGTTCCAAAAACAGGAACGAATCAGGGACAGACTATTTCTTCCTTGCAAAACCAGAACTCTTCCTATGATTTAGAAACAAAAGTGACAAATATTCTCCATGAAATCGGTGTTCCTGCCCATATCCGCGGCTACCACTATATGCGTGAAGCCATTATGATGTCTGTTAATGATATGGATGTTTTAAATTATATCACAAAAGAATTATACCCATCCATCGCAAAAAAATGTAACACCACCCCATCTCGTGTAGAACGTGCCATCCGTCATGCTATCGAAGTAGCATGGAACAGAGGCAAGGTAGATGCCATTGATGCTCTTTTCGGTTATACCGTCAACAACCATAAAGGAAAACCAACCAATAGCGAATTTATCGCCTTGATTGCCGATAGATTGAGATTGGAGCAGAAGGCAAGCTGATTTTACTGGATTTCCGGGTAGCCTTCGCCCAATACATGGAATAGAGAGAAACAAAGATAGTTTCCCGAACGGGTATCATAAAACAAGTTTGCGTGTGGACATAAATCCACACGCAAACTTGTTTTATGATTGAATAAGTAGTTTTACCTCTGGGTTGCCCTTTCGCATAGAAAACATAGAAAATATGCGCAGACTGAAAACAAAACCAATTAAAATTATGGTCGAAAATTTTATCGGCAAAAATCCATATTTTTCGTAAAAATAGGAAAAACTCAGTGTTCAGCAGATTCTCAAAAAACTACCCTCTTGCCACCAACGAGCAAAAGGTTTGGTGAAAAGTTTCCCAACTGAAATACGGAGAGCGGATTCCCCTCGCCCCCTCCCGAAGAAAATGGGGACGCCCCTTTACCATAGGCAAAAATGCTTGACCACGCACCCAAAAAAGGCTGATTTCTAGAGACATGGTCCATATACGAGGAGGTTGTCCTACAATACCTGCTTTAAAACGGCTTATGTCTTAAAGTAAGGGTGTATCCCAGACGGGATACACCCTTTTTGCAGTTCATTATTTTGCCACCAATAATTTTTTGAGGGCTGTTTCCAGTTCCAAAACAGACAGCTTGTACATATCAAAATCCTTGTTGATGATATCATAGGTTTGCGACCAATAGCCGCTCCATGCAGGTCTATTGGCAGGATTTAGCCAAACTATATGTGGATATTTTTCCTTGAACCGTGTGAGCCATTCCATACCGGATATTTCATCACGAGCGCCGTATTTGTAAATACTGCCATAAAGCAATTCGGAAGGCTCCATCATGGCATCCCCGACGATAATAACCTTATATTCACTGCTGATATTTTGCAGAATCCAGTTGGTATCAATGGCAAGTCTGGGACGCATGGTTGGCTCCGTAAAAATTTTGGAATAGATACAATTATGAAAATAAAAAACCTTTAAATCTTTAAAATGGCTGGACTTGCTGACGGCCTGAAAGAGGGAACTGCACAATTTACTATAATAATCCATAGAGCCACCGGAATCCATAAGCAACAACACTTTCACCGTATTTTTTCTGGGCTTTTCATAAACTACTTTTAAATTACCTGCATTGTTGCAGGTTTCCTGAATGGTACCGTCAATGTCAAATTCTGTTTTGGGTGCATCCACTCTGCTGGAAAATTGCCGCAAACGGCGAAATGCCATCTGAAACTGTCTGGTATCTAACATATTATCGTTTCGGAAATCCCGAAATTTGCGGTCACCTGCCACCTGAAAAGCTGTGCGGTAACGGGATTCTCCGCCGACACGAATACCCTTAGGGCTATAGCCGCTGTTGCCGAAAACAGAAACACCGCCTGTTCCCACCCAATAGCTGCCACCGTTATGCTCCTCTTTCTGCTCCTGCAAACGCTCCAAAAACATTTTTTGAATTTCCTCAGAGCTCAAAAATTTATTTTGCTCTGCCCGTTCCCTATCGAAGGAATCCCCCGGGGTATCCTTGGGGTTTTCCAGCCAATCCAATAATTCCTTGGGTAGTTCCTCGGTAAATTCCAAATCCTTGAAAAATTCCAGAAAAGCGGCATCGAATTTATCAAAATCCGTTTCACTTTTAATCAGCACCGCACGGCACAAATAATAAAACCCTGTGAAACTGGCACCGCAAAGGCCCTTATCTAGGGCTTCCACAAGTGTCATCCATTCATTGAGAGAAATATCCAGACCTCTTCCACGTAATAAATAAAAAAACGAACTGAACATCTGTATTCACCTAGCCTTAATCTAAATATCTCCGCATCGTATCAATGTCTTCATTCTTTTTCAGCAAAACGCCTGCAAAGGGGATTTGTTCCTTAATTTTTTCTGTAGAGATACCGCCGATGGAAAGTGCTTGTATCCAGTCAATCACCTCAGAAGTACTGGGCTTTTTCTGAATATTGGATAAACTGCGAATCCAGTAAAAGGCTTCCATTACTTGTTTTAAAAGATTTTCTTCCACCTTAGGAAAATGAACCTTGATAATTTCTTCCATCAATTCTTGGTCAGGAAACTCGATATAGTGGAAAATACATCTTCTTAAAAAAGCATCAGGCAGTTCTTTTTCCGCATTGGAAGTGATGATAACAATCGGACGCTGTTTTGCTCCCACCGTTTCCTTTGTTTCGGGAATGTAAAATTCCATTTTATCCAACTCCCAAAGTAGGTCGTTTGGAAATTCTAAATCTGCCTTGTCGATTTCGTCAATAAGGAGAATCACCTGCTCGTCTGCACGAAAGGCTTCTCCCAGTTTGCCTAGTTTTACATATTTTTTAATATCATCTACACCTTCGCTGCCGAACTGGCTGTCATAAAGTCTTTGCACCACATCATAAACATAAAGTCCGTCCTGTGCCTTTGTGGTGGATTTAATATTCCAGATAATGAGTTTTTTATCCAGAGCCGTTGCGATAGCCTGCGCCAACATCGTTTTACCGGTTCCCGGCTCCCCTTTGATTAAAAGAGGCTTTTGCAACGCAATGGAAATATTGACTGCCCGCATCAATTCCTCTGAAACGACATAATCTTTACTGCCTTGAAATCTATTGCTTTCCATGATTTCACACCTTTCTTTTGAATGTATCTCTATTTTAGATGGGGTAGTCTGCCTTGTCAACAAAAATGATATACAGACAGTTTGTTTAACAGGCTTGTAGAGATGCAGTAGGTAAAGCCTTGTCCTATATAAAGGTAATCAAAAGGGCTATTTTTACTTTTTTATGAGATGAATTATCAAGTTATTATGACACCTCATATAAAAATACCTGAAGTGGTGTTTTCCAATTAAGGCATTTTCTTGGTCTGTTATGAATAAGCATTTAAATTCTCCGTCAGTTCTTCTTGGTCAACCTTTGCAAGATCAGTCTTTTTCGGGTAAAACTCTTGTAATAATCCGTTGGAATATTCATTGCTTCCACATTGTCAAGAGGAATAAGCATCAGCAAAATACGTAGGAATGTTTTGGTTGCTTTCCCATCATAAAAAACAGCCTCCTTTGCAGTATATTTACAATACCATAAAGAAGGCTGTCTTTCTATTTTGTCAA
>CAZCDP010000040.1:2530-10734 GCA_964497675.1 uncultured Candidatus Epulonipiscium sp. | reverse complement strand
CATTAACCTGACCGGGACGTTTTGACCGTCAGGTTTATGTGGGCAGGCCTGATGTCAGAGGCAGGGAAGCCATTCTTCGGGTACACGCAAAGGGAAAGCCTTTCGCACCGGATGTGGATTTGAAAGTCATTGCCCAGACAACAGCAGGCTTTACGGGGGCTGACTTGGCAAACCTTTTGAACGAAGCTGCACTTTTGGCGGCAAGAGAAAATAAGAAAACCATCGATATGGAAGAATTGCAAAAAGCTTTTATCAAAGTAGGAATTGGCATGGAGAAAAAGACAAGGGTTATTTCAGATAAGGAAAAGTATATCACAGCGTATCACGAAAGCGGCCACGCTATCTTATTTGAAGTTTTAAGCGAACTTGACCCGGTACACAGCATTTCTATCATTCCTACGGGTATGGCAGGGGGTTATACCATGCCTTTGCCCGGTGAGGACAAAATGTATATGACAAAAATGCAGATGGAACAGGAAATCATCAGCTTTTTAGGCGGGCGAGCAGCGGAATTTATTGTTTTGAAAGACGTAACTACCGGTGCTTCTAATGATATTGAACGTGCTACCGTTTTGGCTAGAAATATGGTAACAAAGTACGGTATGAGTGATATTATCGGTCCCATCCAATTTGGCAACGACCACGATGAAGTATTTATTGGACGTGACCTTGGGCATACAAGAAATTATAGTGAAAATGTAGCAACAACCATTGATTCTGAAGTTAAGAGGATTTTGGATACTGCTTATCAGGAAGCTTTACGGATTCTTCAGGAAAACATGGAAATACTCCACGCTTCCGCAAAGCTTTTAGTAGAAAAAGAAAAAATCAGCGGTGAGGAATTCAGAGCATTATTTTCTGAAGAGGGCCGCAATGAAGTGTTAGGTATTACTGAGGAAGCTACTGCTTTGGGGGATAAGCCTGAGGAAGTGCCAGCTTCAGAAACACCCGAAGAAACAGTACAGGTTCAGTCGGAAGAACCTTAAGGAAAAGGATTTGTTAAAAGAAAGGGATGTTTGGAATGGAGTTTAATTTGACACCTGGCATGAGCCTGGAAGAGGAGTATATCGTAACAAATGAGGATACAGCGATTCATTTTGGCAGTGGTCAGATGACGGTTTTGGCAACACCAAAAATGATTGCATGGATGGAAGGCGCATCCTTGAATGCAGTACTGCCTTTTTTACCGGAAGGTTATGATACCGTAGGAACGTCTATCAATATTTCTCATATGGCAGCAACGCCTGTGGGGATGAAGGTTCGTATTGTGTCAGAACTGACGGAAGTAAAAGGGAAAATGCTTCTGTTTAAGGTAAAGGCTTATGACGAAATGGACAAAATTGGGGAAGGTACCCATGGTCGTGCTATTGTAGAGGCAAAAAAATTTATTAGCCGTACCAATGACAAAGCAAATACGGGAACGAAATAAAAAGCATTCGTTTTACAAAAAAGGGCAACCGAACACGCTTTGGTTGTCCCTTTTTGCTTTTTCGATATTTTGGGCAGATACAGGGATTTCGGTTTATATAAGGAGGCTGCATATGGGAATCGATTTAAAGGGAAGAAGTTTTTTGACATTAAGGGATTTTACGGCGGAAGAAATAGAGTATTTTGTGGATTTGGCAATGGAGTTGAAGGAAAAGAAGAAAAAAGGTATTTTTGAAAAGCATTTGGCGAATAAAAATGTGGCGTTGATTTTTGAAAAGCCATCCACCCGTACACGCTGCTCCTTTACTGTAGGTGCTGTGGACGAAGGTGCTCATCCTGAATATTTGAGCAAGAACGATATTCAGCTGGGGTATAAGGAAACGGTGGAGGATACGGCAAGGGTTCTGGGCAGAATGTTCGACGGTATCGAGTTTCGGGGATTTTCACAAAAAACAGTGGAAACATTGGCGGAATACAGCGGTGTGCCTGTCTGGAACGGTCTGACGGACGAAGACCACCCGACACAGGTCTTGGCGGATTTCCTTACCATCAAGGAAAAATTCGGCTATTTGAAAGGAATTACCTTTGTATATGTGGGCGACGGCAGAAATAATATGTCCAATGCACTGATGATTGGATGTGCAAAAATGGGTATGCATTATGTGGTGGCATCCCCGACGAGCCTTTTCCCGGAACAAGAGTTGGTGGATACTTGTTTGGAATATGCCAAAGAAAGCGGAGGAAGCATACAAATCCTTTCTGATGTGAAGGAAGCTGTGAAGGGTGCAGATGTTCTTTACACTGATGTTTGGGTTTCTATGGGAGAAGAAGAAAAAACAAAAGAAAGAGTGGAGCTTTTGAGGGATTATCAGATTAACGACGAGCTGATGGCGGCAACGGGCAATGAAAAGACGATTTTCATGCATTGTCTGCCGGCTGTACGGGGGTACGAGGTGACCCACGAGGTTCTGGAAGGGGAATGTTCTGTTGTTTTTGACGAGGCGGAAAACAGAATGCACACCATTAAGGCGGTTATGGTTGCCACATTGGGGAATTAAAAATGAAAGCCTTGAGGTTTCATCTCAAAACAGGGTGTAGATTATGTTAGAGCCTTGAGGTTTTACCCCAAACCCCCCTCTTTTTTTCAGAAAAGGGGCAAAGAAATTTTAACGGAAAACTATGTTTTTTGTTTTTACCCAAAAACATAGTTTTGCGTTAATAAAGTTTAGGTCAACCCTTTTGAAAGGTTTGCGGAGTGTGGGACAGAGTTTCACGATTTTAGGTTTGCGATATGCTAAGACGGGAGAAATCCTGTCTTTTTTTATGAAGTTTTCCTTTTCAGCCGTAAGGAAAGAGGGTATAATCCAGATAGTTGACAAACATAGATAAGGAAGGATATTATGCAGAATAAAATTTTAGGCTTGCTGAAAGAAACGAAAGACTACCTTTCCGGCGCCCAGTTGGGTGAACAGCTGGGTGTATCCCGTGCGGCTGTCTGGAAAGGAATCCAAAAGCTTCGGAAAGAAGGCTATGAAATAGAAGCGGTCACCAACCGAGGCTATCGTCTGGCTAAGGGCAGGGAGCTTTATAACGCTATAGAGATTCAAGATGGGCTGGACACAAAAAAAATGGGCTGTAAGATTTTTTTTTATGAAGAAAAAGATTCCACCAACATAAGACTTCGTCAAATGGCGGCAGAGGGCAGTCCGGAGGGTACCCTTGTCATTGCCGAGGTACAGAAGGCAGGACGAGGAAGGCTGGGCAGGCAGTGGGTGTCGCCAAAGGGCACAGGGATTTGGATGAGCCTTCTTTTACGCCCAGAGATTCCGCCGTCGGAAGCACCTCTTTTGACATTGTTGGCAGGGTTGTCTGTATGTCGTGCTATCCGTACTCTGACAGGGCTTGGGGCAGAGATTAAATGGCCCAATGATGTTCTTTTGGACGGACGGAAGGTTTGCGGCATACTGACAGAAATGGACACAGAGATGGACCAAATCAACGGTATTGTCGTGGGTATAGGTATCAATGTGAATATGGAACGATTTCCCGAGGAGTTAAGAGAGATTGCTACTTCTCTAAAACTGGAAAATAGGGGGCAGGAGGTTTCAAGAAAGCAACTGGTACAGGCTGTTTTACGGGAGTTCGAAGCTGTCTATGACCGTTACAAAATAGACGATGGGTTTTTTGCCTTTTATGAGGAATATAAAACGCTTTGTACAACCATGGGGAAAGAGGTTCGTGTATTGGGACGGAACCCCTTTGAAGGGAAAGCGGTAGATATTACGCCCCAAGGGGAACTGGTGGTTCGCAAGGCGGATGGGGAGGAAGTTGTGGTATTTTCCGGTGAAGTTTCGATACGGAATAAAAATCAGGAAGGTGACGAATCATGGAAAAAATAACGCTGGCGGCGGCAAGTTTTGAAAAACAGAAATATTTCTTTGCACCGGAGTTTCAGAAATTGCCTGACGACATACAGAATGAAATCAAAGTCATTTGTGTTATGACAGCACAAAAGCTCTGCTGTACCTTTGTCATGGGGTTTGAGGAAACAGGAGATATTTTCTTCGAGCTTATAAAAAATGAAGGGCAGCTGGACTTTGATGAAATTGGTGCAGAGCTGGAGATTAAGGAAATGCGCCGTACAAAAAAAGAACTTTTGAAGGCTTTGAAGCTTTGGTATTTGATTTTTCAAACCCAAGAAGGGGAAGAAATCGCCAAAGAACTGCTGAATCAGACAAATATGTAAAAAACTTTGTGTAAAAAATAACAAAATTCATAAAAATATATTGTAATAATGAGATTAGCTGTTATAATGGTGAATGTGTAAAACAACAACGGTTTGAGAGGGCTGTTGGCACCCTTGAACCCGATCCACAGAGATGTTATGCCAAGGCAGATATACTCTGGGGGCTGTACGGTCTGCACGGGGCGGACAAGGTTTTTTATATTTCCCGGTAGTCTTATATCTTAAAGGAATGAGAATGAAAGGAGGACTCACAAATGAGTTCAAAGAAGAAAGTACCAGTAAGAAAGCTGACAGTTACGGGCATGATGGTAGCAATTACTATGATTCTGGCCTATACACCCTTGGGAATTATCCCCTTACAGCCCGTCAGCGCAACCATTACCCACATCCCTACAATTATCATTGCCATACTGGAAGGCCCTGTTGTGGGCGCGATTACAGGCGCAGCCTTTGGCCTGATTTCCTTGTTTAAAGCAGTGACACAGCCTGCTGGGATTTTAGACCCCTGTTTTATGAACCCTTTGGTTTCCGTATTACCAAGAGTTTGTATCGGTCTTGTGGCAGGATATTCTTATAAATTACTGTATAAGGTATCCGCGAAGGGTTTGGTTTCCGCAGTTATCGCTTCTGCACTGGGTTCTTTGACAAATACATTGGGTGCAATGGGAATGATTTATGCACTATATGTCCAGTCTTTAACAGAAAAACTGGGAACGGCAGCAGGCCCTGTGATTTTTGGTATCATTATTACTTATGGAGTTGTAGAAATGCTGGCAGCAGCAGTTATCTGTACGGCGGTGGTAATGGCAATGAAAAAGGCTGTTTATTCAAGAGTCAGTATGAATTAAATAAATAGGGTGCGGGTGGTTTTACTGCTCGCACTTCACTATATAGGTTCAACAGACAGACAGTAATGCAGATTATAGACAAACCCTAGATTTAGCTAATTATTTGCGGAGGGTTTGGGAACGAAGCGTTCCAACTGGAATTGCGAAGGGGGAATTAACTTCCACCGCAGCATAAGAAAAACGTTGATTCCTAGGGGCGTAGCCCTGCACGAAGGAATCAGCGTTTTAACATACAGTAGCTACTTTAAGACGTCTTGCGTCTTAAAGTAATAGGGCGAAGACAAAGTCTACACCCGCAGACAGACAGTAATGTCTGCCTTTTTGCGTAAAGTCCGAAAGGATAGGAAAAAAGGGTTTTTCACACCCTTTCAGCTTTTACCGTTTTATGAATTTTGTTCTCGAGGGAGAGAGAAGGATGATTTTAGTTATTGATGTCGGTAATACAAACACCGTACTGGGTGTCTATGATGGAGAGATTCTGGTGGCAAACTGGCGGCTGACCACTTTTAATAATAGAACAGCCGATGAAACGGGTATGCTGATTCGGTCCCTTTTTGATTATTCCGAGGTATCCATTCAGGATGTGGAAAGCGTGATTATTTCGTCTGTGGTACCTAATATCATGTATTCCCTAACCAACGGGATTCGGAAATATTTACACATCCAACCTATGATTGTAGGGGCAGGCATGAAAACAGGAATCAACCTTTTAATGGATAATCCAAAGGAAATGGGCGCAGACAGAATCGTCAATCTCGTTGCGGCCTATGAGATATATGGCGGGCCGGCCCTTGTTATTGATTACAGTACTGCCACAATTTTTGACGTTGTGGGCAGAAACGGGGAGTTTATTACAGGACTGACAGCACCGGGGCTGGAAATTTGTGCGGAAGCGTTGTATCAGAGAGCTGCACAGCTGCCCAAAATCGAAATCAAGTGTCCCAAAAGTATTGTGGTAAAAAATACGGTGGATAGCTTGCAGGCAGGTATTGTTATCGGGCATATCGGCGAAACTATCTACATTATCAATGAATTGAAACGACGGCTAAAGGAACCGGATTTAAAGGTGATTGCAACCGGCGGCATGGCACGAATTATTGATGAAAAGGAAGAAATTTTTGATGTGGTTGATCCTGTTTTAGCTTTGAAGGGATTACGGTTACTATACGAGAAAAACAAAAACAGGATATGAGGAGTGGGGAAAATGCTTTTGGTAATCGATGTAGGGAATACGAATTTTGTACTGGGCGTTTATAAGGGTGATAAGCTCATCAAATGTTGGCGTATGGCAACAGGCAGCAAACGTACGGCTGACGAAACCGGTATTTTCATCCATTCTTTATTTGATGCATCCGATGTGAATGCTTGTGATATCAAAGCAGTGATAATAGCTTCTGTGGTGCCTGACATTATGTATTCTTTGACCCATGGTATTCGAAAATATTTCTGTATCGAGCCTATGATTGTGGGTGCTGGTATGAAAACGGGTATTATGATGAAACGGGACAACCCCAAGGAAGTGGGAGCGGACAGAATCGTTAATCTGGTGGCGGTCAATGAGCTTTACGGAGGCCCATCTGTGGTTATCGATTATGGTACAGCGGACACCTTTGATGTTATCAACGAAAAAGGGGAATTTATCACAGGGCTGATTGCCCCAGGTCTTACGATTTGCGCTGATGCGCTGTATCAGAAAGCGGCACAGCTGCCGAAAATCGAAATAAAGAAGCCCCATTCTATTATTGTGAAAAATACAGTGGGCAGTATTCAAGCAGGGCTTGTTCTGGGGCATATCGGACAAACGGTTTACATCATTGAGGAACTGAAACGAGAGTTGAACCTGCCCAATATGAAGGTGATTGCTACGGGTGGCCTGGCAAGGGTGATTGACCCTGACCACAGTATATTTGATGTACTGGATCCCGTACTGACATTAAAGGGCTTGAAGATATTGCACGAAAAAAATAGCTGAAAGAAGGCTTGAAAAAAAACAAAGGGGCAAAATAATTCTCAATGCAAGGCGTTTTGGTTTTGCAGGAACGGTTTTGCCCTTTCTTTTTCAAACACGTCTTTCTATAAAAAATATTTTAAATGGTGATGAAATGAAAATCGGGAATGTGACATTGGAAAACAATGTGTTTTTGGCACCTATGGCGGGAGTGACAGACCTGCCTTTTCGCATTTTATGCAAAGAAATGGGCTGTGGCCTTGTTTATTCGGAAATGGTCAGTGCCAAGGGGATTTTATATGGAAATGAAAATACTACCAAGCTTTTGACGGTGGAGGAAGGGGAACGACCGGCGGCTATCCAGCTTTTTGGTTCGGACCCCCAGATTCTTGGTGCAATGGCAAAAAAAATTGAAGAATACCCCATAGATATACTGGATGTGAATATGGGATGTCCTGCGCCGAAAATCGTAAAAAATGGAGAAGGCAGTGCGTTGACCAAAGACCCAGAGCGTGTGGGGGCTATTGTAAAGGCTATGACAACGGTACAGAAAAAGCCTGTGACCATCAAAATACGCAAAGGGTTTGATGATGAGCATATCAATGCAGTGGAGATCGCCAAGGTGGCAGAGGCCAATGGGGCGGCGGCAGTTGCTGTGCATGGCAGGACGAGGGAGCAGTTTTACAGCGGGAAAGCAGATTGGGACATTATTAAAGCGGTGAAAGAAGCTGTCAGTATTCCTGTCATTGGCAACGGTGATATTTTTCAGCCTGAGGATGCAAAGGCAATCTTTGATTATACAGGCTGTGATGCAATTATGGTTGGGCGGGCTGCCCAAGGCAATCCCTGGATATTCAAAAGAATTTTGCATTATTTGAAAACAGGGGAGGTTTTGCCGGAGCCGACACCCGATGAACGGGCGGAAAAAGCTTTACGTCATGCCAGAATGTTGATTGATTATAAAGGGGAATATATCGGTGTGCGTGAAATGCGCAAGCATATCTCTTGGTACGTCAAAGGACTCAAAGGCGCGGCGGAGCTACGGGGAAAAATTAATACCGCCGTCAGCTATGAAGATATGGAATTGATTTTAAAAAAATATTTAAAAGGGTAACAGGTGAAACCCCTTGGGAATTTTACCCCATTACTACTAGGACAAGGTTTCACCCTCGACTCATAAGGGAAAACTTCGTTTTCCTTGAGAAACCGGACTTGTCTGATTTCTCTGTTAAAG
>CAZCDP010000040.1:0-2430 GCA_964497675.1 uncultured Candidatus Epulonipiscium sp. | reverse complement strand
GTTAAAGTTTTTTGCCCCTCTTTTCTGAAAAAAAGGTGGATTTTGAGGTGAAACCGCAAGGTTTAGGTTTTGTATATTTTTTAACTGCAAGGGAGAAGTAGATTGCTTCTCTCTATTTTTTTGCGTAAAAACAAAGGCTTTCTTGTAAGAGAAAAGTATAGAGTACACTCTTTTTGCCATACTATGGTTGACAATGAAACAAGGATAGAATAAAATAATACTATACCCTAGTGGGGTATACAAATTGATTGGAGGTGGGATGGATGAAACAAAAATTTGATGTAACAGGTATGACTTGCAGTGCTTGCAGCGCCCATGTGGAAAAAAGCGTGAAAAAACTTTCGGGAGTGGAAGATGTCAGCGTCAGCCTGCTGCAAAATAGTATGCTGGTGGAATATGATGAGAAGGCATTGGAGGAAAAGGAGATTATTCAAGCCGTTTCCTCTGGAGGCTACAAAGCAGTGGTTCATGGCGCAAAAAAAACAGAGGAAATAGGTAAAAATGTTGCTTATGAAGAAATGATAGATATGAAAAAGAGATTGATTTCCTCCTTTTGTTTTCTGATACCCCTATTTTATATTTCTATGGGGCATATGATGGGAGCGCCCCTTCCTTCTGTGCTGTTGGGTCACGAAAATATGATGGTGTTTGCTTTTACCCAGTTTTTGTTGACATTGCCTGTGCTTTTTATCAATAGGAAATATTTTAGGGTAGGGTTTCAGGCACTGCTTCACCGTTCGCCCAATATGGATTCCTTGATTGCATTGGGTGCGGCGGCATCTGTGGTTTACAGCATATTTGCTATGTATGCCATGGGCTATTATCTGGGACGAGGGGATTTGGTGAGTGCCCATGGATATGCCATGAATTTATATTTTGAATCGGCAGCTATGATACTCACTTTGATTACACTGGGGAAATATCTGGAAACGCGCTCCAAAGGAAAAACTTCCGAAGCCATTACAAAGCTTCTGGATTTAGCACCGAAAAAGGCAACGATACTGCGAAATGGTGTAGAGAAGGAGATTTCTGTGGAGGAAGTGGTGGTGGGGGATATTCTTGTGGTACGCCCCGGTCAAAGTATTCCTGTGGACGGAACGGTTACTGAGGGGGTTTCAGCCGTAGATGAATCGGCACTGACAGGGGAAAGTATTCCTGTGGAAAAACAGGCAGGGGATGCCGTTATCGGCGCTACGGTGAACAAGACAGGTTATTTTCAATTTCGAGCGACCAAGGTGGGCAATGATACGACCCTTTCTCAGATTATCCGTTTGGTAGAGGAGGCGGGAGCATCCAAAGCACCCATTGCCAAACTGGCAGACAAGGTTAGCGGAATTTTTGTACCTGTGGTCATTTCCCTTGCCCTTTTATCCATGATTGTGTGGGTTGTCTTGGGACAGACCTTTGGGTTTGCACTGTCTATCGGTATTGCCGTTCTTGTCATTTCCTGCCCTTGCGCATTGGGCTTGGCAACGCCTACCGCCATTATGGTTGGTACGGGAAAAGGGGCGGAAAATGGTATTTTAATCAAATCGGCAGAAAGTTTAGAAATCGCCCATCAAATCAATACGGTGGTATTAGACAAAACAGGAACTGTAACGGAAGGCAAACCAAAGGTGACGGATATTCTTCTTTGTAACGGTGTTATTGAAAAGCATCTTTTGGGGATGGCGGCGGCGGTAGAGCACCGTTCAGAGCATCCTCTTTCAGAAGCCATTGTGACCTATGCCAAGGGGAAAGAGATTGATTTTTCTGAGATTAAGAATTTTAATGCTGTGGCAGGACAGGGCATTGAGGGTGACGTGGATAAAAAGCATATCTTGGCAGGCAATCTGCGGATGATGACAGAACGGGGCGTTGCACTAGGGGGTTTTGAGAAAAAAGGAGAAGCTCTTGCAGAAGAAGGAAAAACACCTTTGTATTTTGCCCAAGATGAGAGCTTGCTTGGGGTAATTGCTGTGGCTGATGTGGTGAAGCCCACCAGCAAGGAAGCCATTGCACAGTTTGAAAAAATGGGCATTGAGGTGGTTATGCTGACAGGGGATAACAAACGGACAGCAGAGGCTATCCGGAAACAGCTGGGCATTGACCGAGTTGTGGCAGAGGTACTTCCTGGGGACAAGGAAAAAGAAATTCGCCGGATGCAGGATACGGGTAAAAAAGTGGCCATGATTGGTGACGGGATTAACGACGCACCGGCACTGGTTCGAGCAGATGTGGGGGTTGCCATTGGTGCGGGAACGGACGTTGCCATTGAGTCGGCGGACATTGTGCTGATGAAAAGTGACCTCTTGGATGCTGTGGCGGCGGTACAGCTGAGCCATGCCGTAATTCGCAATATCAAGCAGAATTTATTCTGGGCATTTTTTTATAACGCCATCGGTATCCCTTTGGCCGCAGGTGTGTTTTATACAGCATGGGGATGGAAGC
>CAZCDP010000039.1:0-10735 GCA_964497675.1 uncultured Candidatus Epulonipiscium sp. | reverse complement strand
TGTTTATAATCATTGCCATTCGTGTTGCCTTTTTACCTGGTGCTATCGAAGGTTATAAATATTTGTTGATTCCCAGATGGGAATATCTTTTTAAGGCGGAAACTTGGATTATGGCTATGGGCCAGGCGTTTTTCTCCTTATCAATTACAGGTTCCGGTATGATTATCTATGGAAGCTACTTGAGTAAAAAAGAAGATATTGTAAATTCTGCCTGCATAACGGCATTATTGGACACTTGTGCGGCATTGCTTGCCGGATTTGCGATCATCCCAGCGGTATTCGCCTTTGGTGTGGATCCAATGGCAGGACCTCCGCTGATGTTCATTACCATTCCTAAGATATTTGCCCAAATGCCTATGGGTCAGATTTTCTCCATATTTTTCTTTGTATCCGTGCTTTTTGCGGGTGTTACTTCTCTGATTAATATGTTTGAGGTGTGCAGTGAGGCGGCTCAGAACCGAATGAAATTAAAGAGAAAAACATCTGTAATTCTCGTGGGTATTGCGGCCTTTGTGGCAGGTCTGTTTCTGGAATACGAACCATATATGGGACGCTGGATGGATATGATTACTGTTTATGTTGTACCGATTGGTGCTGTATTGGGAGCAACTATGGTTTACTGGGTGCTGGGAAAAGAAAAAATCGGTGCTGAATTTTCTCTTGGCAGAAAAAAAGAACTTGGCGAAAAATTCTTCTTTACAGGAAAATATATTTATATTTTATTGGCAGCCGCAGTTGTAATTTTAAGCATTATTTATGGTGGAATCGGCTGATAAACTTTGGTAAATGAATAGAATTACATAAAAATGGGGTGAAGAGAAATCTTCACCCTATTTACTTTGTCAAAAAACTATTCTTTTATCTTGAAAGAGCAAAGGGGTTGAGTAAGCATGGCGGTTTTACCGACACGCTATGCAACGTTATTGCCAGCTATCCAGTGCCAGATATTTTAACACAGAAAAATATTCTCTGATATAAAAGTTGGGAAGAAGAAAAGTTGTAACCTTTGCTCCGGCACCCTGTCCCTGAAACCCTGCCTTCTTTGCCAGAAGTCCAGCACGGAAGGTATGGAAGTAATTGGTAACATAAACGATTTTGTATTCTTGGTTTTGAAAATGCTGGTCTAAAATTTTTTTGGAAAAGATAAAATTTTGTCTGGTATTATGAGCCTCTTCTTCAGTTAAAATATGGTCTTCCGGTATGCCTTTTGCCAACAAATATTTTTTCATGGCGCTGGCTTCTGTTACGAGTTCTTGAGGCCCTTGGCTACCCGTAACAAGAATTATGGGCCGATTGTTTTCCTCATAATATTTTTTGGCTTCATCCAATCGGAAGGATAAGGTCTGACTGACACGCTCACCATGAAGTCCTGCACCCAATACAACGATGGCATCTGCATTTTTCCATGGTTCTTGTGCGGAGTTGGTTACAATCACTGACATGATTGCCAGAAAGCTAATCAGAAAAAGGTAGAAGCCAATTTTTAATGTTTTCATAACATATTTTCGCCAGCCAAACTTAGACCATTGGGCAAGATAATCATGAAATAACCCCAAAATCAGAAGGATTGCTCCCAAAAGTCCTGGGAAAAAAGTGCCTAAGTTAAAATTAGAAAAAAATGACGTTATAACACTGTCGGCGATACCGATGCTGCCCACCAGCATACATAAAAAAGGTATTTTGTTTTTCATCATTTCACCTGCTTATCTATGTCTTTTCTAAAATTATACCGAAAAGATGTTTTTATGTCATGCATTTACTGATATAATAAGAAATAAGTAAGGAAATTGTAAAGGTTAAGGAGAACAATATGTTTGATGTTGCGGAAGAATTGAAAAAACTGCCCCAAAAACCAGGGGTCTATCTGATGAAAAATGAAAATGATGAAATCATTTATGTGGGAAAAGCGGTGAACCTGAAAAACAGGGTACGTCAGTATTTTCAAAGCGGAAAAAATCAGACACCAAAAGTGCAGGCCATGGTATCCCATATCAGAGAATTTGAATATATTGTAACCGATTCTGAAATGGAAGCCTTGATTCTGGAATGTAATTTGATTAAAAAGTATCATCCCCATTACAACATCATGTTGCGTGATGATAAAATGTATCCCTATATAAAGATTACAATCAATGAAGCCTTCCCACGAATTTTTATGACAAGACGGCTGGAAAAAGACGGAGCGAAATATTATGGACCTATCACCGATGCCTTGGCGGTAAAAGAAACCATTGATACCATACACAAAATTTGGCCGATTCGTAAGTGTAAAAAAAATCTGCCAAGGGAAATTGGCAGAGAACGTCCCTGTCTGAATTATCACATTGGTCAATGCAGTGCCCCTTGTGATGGAATGATTTCCAAAGAGGAATACGGTAAGTTCATAGACGAGGCCATACAGTTCCTAGAAGGAAAGCATGAGGATACCATGAAACGCATGGAAAGACAGATGTATGAAGCGGCAGAAGCCATGGAGTTTGAAAAAGCGGCTGCTTTGCGGGACAAGCTGAGCAGTATCCAAATTATCGCAGAAAAACAAAAAATGGCGAATACAGGCCTTGGGGATTGTGATGTCATTGCCTTAGTTCGTGCTCATAATGAAGGGCTGGCACAGGTCTTTTTCATACGGAGCGGCAAAATGACAGGACGAGAACATTTTAGGTTGAAGGCAGTGGAACAGCAGACAAGAAGCGAAGTAATGACGGAATTTGTGAAGCAGTTTTACAGTGGAACAGCTTATATACCAAGGGAGATTCTATTGCAGGAGGCGTTGGTGGAAGAGGAAAAAGAATTGCTGGAGGCATATTTTACACAAAAAAGAGGTGGTAAAGTATTGTTCACAGTGCCGCAAAAAGGGGAAAAACATAAATTTGTGGAATTGGCATGGAAAAACGCTATGATAACATTTGAGCAGTTTGGTGAAAAAATGAAGCGGGAGGAACTGCGTACCAAGGGTGCTGTGGAAGAAATTCGACAGTCTTTGGGCATAGCAGGGGAGATACACCGCATCGAAGCCTATGATATTTCTAATACTCAAGGTTTTGAATCTGTGGGTTCTATGGTTGTTTTTGAAGAGGGGAAAGCCAAACACAGCGACTATCGAAAATTTAAAATTAAAACAGTTGCAGGGGCTAACGATTACGCCAGCATGGAGGAAGTTTTGACAAGACGGTTACGTCATGGATTGCAGGAAAGAAGGGAACAGCCCACAGAAAGTGAAAGAAAATTTTCAAGGTTTCCCGATCTTATTATGATGGATGGCGGGAAAATTCAGGTACACGCCGCAGAACACATTTTACAGGAATTTGGACTGGATATTCCTGTTTGCGGTATGATAAAAGATGATAGGCACAGAACCAGAGGGTTGATTTTTAAGGACAGAGAACTGGTAGTTCCCCTTCATTCTGAGGGGTTCCGCCTGATTACCAGAATTCAGGATGAAGTCCATCGGTTTGCCATAGAATATCACCGGAAATTGAGGGAAGCAAAAGGGCTCCATTCTGTTTTGGATGATATTCGGGGTATTGGGGAAGCACGGCGAAAGGCACTCATGAAGCATTTTGGTTCCATAGAGGAAATCAGCAGGGCTGAAGTTGCGGATATACTGGAAGTGCCTAATATGACCATCAAATCAGCAGAAGCTGTCTATGCTTTTTTCAGAAAAGACAGTCTTTGACTTCTCTGCGGCTTTGGTTGCAAATAATGGCCTGTTAATGTATGATAATAATAGGAAAGAATGGAGGCGTATCATGTATTCCGTTAAAATAGAAAAAGTGGTAGAGGAATTTCAATTAGAAAATATTCTGCCTGAAATTGATATTAAAAATAAGGTGTTGACCAAAAGCGAGGTGAACCGTCCTGCCTTGCAGCTTGTTGGATTTTATGAGCACTTTGACAACGACAGGATGCAGATTATCGGACGGATAGAACACAGCTATCTCCGTGGACTGGAGCCACAGGTAAGAAAAGATATTTTGCGGCAGCTTTTTGCATTTCATCTTCCTTGTATTGTTATTTGCAAAAATTTGAAGATTTTTCCTGAAATGTTGGAATACGCAAAAAAGTATGATGTACCTCTTTTCAGAACAGCAGACGGTACCAGTAATTTTATGGCAGAAATCATCCGATGGTTGAAGGGTCAGCTGGCAGAACGGATTACCATGCATGGTGTTTTAGTTGACGTTTATGGCGAAGGTATTTTAATTATTGGCGAAAGCGGCATTGGTAAAAGCGAAACAGCCTTGGAACTGATAAAAAGGGGACACCGCCTGGTTGCTGATGATGCGGTTGAGATTAAAAGGGTTTCTCACAATTCACTCATTGGCACAAGCCCAGAATTGATTCGGTACTTTATCGAGCTACGAGGAATCGGTATCATTGATGTAAAGGAGCTTTTTGGTGTCAGCTCTGTGAAACTGTCCCAGAACATTGATTTGGTTATCAGACTGGAAATGTGGGACGGAGAAAAGAATTATGACCGCCTTGGGCTTGCAGAGGAATATATTGAGATATTGGGGAATAAACTAATATGTAATTCAATTCCCATCCGTCCCGGCAGAAATGTTGCGGTAATTTGTGAATCTGCCGCCATCAACCATAGACAGAAAAAGATGGGATATAATGCGGCACAGGTTTTAAATGACAGAATTAATAAGAGTATGGGAATGGATTTATAGTTAAACGGAGGAGATTATGAAAGATGTCATATTGGCTTTGAAAAATGAATTGGGAGAAAAAAATATTTTTGAAAACGAGCCTATGTACAAGCATACTTCCTTTAAAACAGGAGGTTCCGCTGATATTTTGATTATGCCGGAGAACAAAAAGCACATCGAAAGGGCAATTCAGATATTGGATGAAGGTCAGGTTCCTTTTATCATTTTGGGAAACGGGAGTAATGTACTGGTTAGTGATAAGGGATTTCGTGGTGCAGTGATTCAGATTTACAGCAAAATGTGTCATGTGACAGTACAGGATAACATAATCGAGGCAAAAGCCGGTGCATTGCTGACGGTCATTGCCGCAAAAGCCTTAGAAAACGGATTGACGGGGTTTGAGTTTGCATCAGGTATACCCGGAACCTTGGGTGGAGCTGTTTGCATGAATGCGGGAGCTTATGGCGGTGAAATCAAAAATGTGCTGGTCAGTGCAGAAGTGTTGACACCGGAAATGGAAGTGAAAACTTATACAGCTGAAGAATTGCAGCTTTCCTATCGCCACAGTATTGTACCAGAGCAGAAGCTTATGGTACTGAGTGGTAAAATCTGTTTGGAAAAAGGGGATAGAGGGGCGATTAAAGAGAAAATGGCAGAGTTGGCGCAACAGAGAAGAGAAAAGCAGCCTCTGAATCTCCCAAGTGCTGGCAGTACCTTCAAACGCCCGGAAGGATATTTTGCAGGAAAACTCATAGCGGATGCGGGGCTAAAGGGCTATACCATAGGCGGCGCACAGGTTTCGGAAAAACACGCCGGATTTATTGTGAATAAAGGGAATGCAACTGCAAAAGATATATGGGAACTCATCCAATATTGCCAAAAAGTAGTTTATGAAAAATTTGGGGTGGCCTTAGAAACAGAAGTGAAGCTAATCGGAGAATTTTAAGATACAGAGGTGAAAAAGATGAGATTTGTTATCGTAACAGGAATGTCGGGAGCTGGAAAATCAACGGTATTAAAATTTTTGGAAGATATTAATTTCTTTTGTGTTGACAACCTTCCGCCTGCTCTAATCCCTAAATTTGCGGAGCTTTGTTTTGAGCAGGGCGGCGAAATCGATAAAGTCGCAATGGGCGTCGATATTCGGGGAGGAAAATTATTTTCCGATTTATTTTCTGTACTTTCTAAGTTACAGGCAGAGGGTTACGATTACGAAATTTTATTTTTAGATGCCTCGGATACAACACTGATTAAACGCTATAAAGAAACAAGGCGTACGCATCCCTTGTCCAAGGGCGGCGCTATTGCAGAAGGGATTGCCCAAGAAAGAGGAATGTTGGAAAATGTAAAAGAAAGAGCTACCTATATCATTGATACCAGCCATATTTTGACGAGAGAACTAAAGGAGCAGATTAACCGAATTTTTGTGGAGAACCAGAAATTTGAAAGCTTGATTATTACAGTATGTTCCTTTGGTTTTAAATATGGTATCCCCATTGACAGTGATTTGGTATTTGATGTCCGTTTTTTACCGAACCCCTTCTATCTTCAGGAATTGAAAGAACTGACGGGGAATGATGTTCCGGTTTATGATTATGTAATGGGTTTTGAGGAAAGCAAGATATTTTTAAAAAAGTTAACGGATTTGGTAGAATTTTTGATTCCTCAATATATCAAAGAAGGAAAGAATCAGTTGATTATCAGTATTGGCTGCACAGGCGGGAAACACCGTTCTGTTACATTGGCAAACGCTTTGTATCAGGAATTGAAGCATAAAAATCATAACCTTTTACTAAAGCATAATGACATTGAAAAAGATTCCAGACATAAAAGATGATGTTTGGAAAATGACCTGTAGGGGGTGAAAATTTGTCATTTTCATCAAAGGTTAAGGAAGAGTTATCTTCGCATTTTGGGAATGCCAGACACTGTAATATTGCAGAAATTGCCGCTATCATAAATATGTGTGGACATATCGGGGTGTTTCGGAATAAAATTTGTATAAAAATACAGACAGAGAATTTTGCTGTTGCCAGAAAGTACTTTACATTGCTTGAAAAAACTTTTAATATAAGAAGTGATATATTGATTAGAACAAACAGCCAACAAAGAAGGAACAGCATATTCATACTTCGGGTCACGAATACCCCTGAGGTTGAGAAAATTTTGATGGCAACCGGTATTATGACAACAGAGAATGGAAAGAAAAAAATTAAAAACCGCATCTATCCTCCTGTGGTGAACAGCATATGTTGTCGGCGAGCCTATATCAGGGGTGCTTTTCTTGCTTCCGGTTCGGTCAGCGATCCGAAAAAAACCTATCATCTGGAGTTTGTACATTCGGATGATGAATACAGCCGGCAGCTCAAGGAACTAATCAACTCCTTTCATCTTGATGCCAAAATTGTGGAAAGAAAAGAACATTTTGTGGTATATCTAAAGGAAGGGGAGCAGATTGTGGTTCTGCTCAATGTTATGAAGGCTCATATAGCGCTGATGGACTTAGAAAATGTACGGATTTTGAAAGATATGCGGAACAATGTAAACCGTAAGGTAAACTGTGAAACCGCTAATCTGAACAAAACTGTCAATGCAGCCGTCAAGCAGATAGAGGATATTTCTTACGTTGAAGCAACCATAGGGTTGGATAAATTGCCACCCCAACTGGAGGAAATGGCGCGGGTACGTCTGCATCATCCTGATGCAAGCTTAAAAGAGCTTGGTATCTTGATGAATCCTATTGTCGGAAAGTCAGGCGTTAATCATAGGCTAAGAAAAATCAGCAGTATTGCTGAAACAATGAGAGAGGGAAAAGGTGATTTTTAATGATGGAGAAAATGGTGACAATTAATTCTTCGTTGGATGCCAGACAGGCAGCGTTTTTTGTTCAGACAGCAAGTAAATTTGATAGTAGGATTCAGGTTGCAGTCGGAGATAAAAAAGTGAACGCAAAAAGCATTATGGGAACCATCGCTTTAGGGATGGCAGAAGGACAAGTTGCTGTTGTTTCTGCTGATGGTGCTGATGAAAAAACAGCAGTAGAAGAATTGGCAAAGGTTTTATCATAATTACATAAATTCCCAAAATCAGGAACTGTGGTAAAGAAAAGGTTAACTATCTTTGCCACAGTTTTTTTTGCGTGGCTGTGGATATAGGATAAATGGTGAATTGTATTGGTTTTAGGTTTTGAAGGAAAGGAAAAGGTTGATTTTATTTGCAGTTTACAGTTTTTATGTTATAATATTTACGGTTTGTTAATAGTTTTGTAATATTTTAAAGCGAAATATAAAGTCAAGGAAGGATGGTAATATGAAAAGCATAATAAAAAGTATGCTTGTGGTTTTTCTCGTTTTCTCGATCAGTGTGAATGTTTTCGGAGAAATCAATACCAATGCGGATACATGGGCTGTTTCTTCCATGGAAAAAGCTTATACCATGGGTATTTTGCCAGAATCTTTGTTAGAAAGGGCAAGGGAGCCCATTACCCGAAAAGAATTTTGTGCCATTGCGGTTAGGTTTTATGAAAATGTTATGGAAACAAAAGCAGTACCCAAGACGCCTAGTCCTTTTTCGGACGAAACTTCTGCGGAAGCAGCGTTTGCTTTTGAAGAAGGTATTATTAGCGGCGTTGGTCCCACAAAATTTCAGCCGGGAGGCTCTTTGACAAGAGAACAGATGGCTGTGATTATTGTAAGAACGCTAAAAGCTTGCCATATTGATTTGAGCAATGTTTCAACCCGGAATGTTTTCAGTGATTTTTCATATTTTTCGTCTGCAGGGCTGGAGGCAGCCAATCAGCTTTATAATGCCAAGATAATGAGTGGGTACCAGGAAAAATTTCATCCTCAAAAAAGTGTTGCTGTACAGGAGGCGGTGACTGCTTTTGTGAACGCCTATGAAAGGTTTGCAGGAAAAGATAAAATAGAAAAGCTTTCTAAAGTTTCGGCTTCTGAAGTTATTTTTTTTGATGGGAAAAAAATTACAATAGGAGAAAGCATTGAAGAGTTGGAAAAGAATTGGGGCAAGCCCAATCGAATTGACAAAAACACATTTGATTTAGACCGTTATGTATATTTAGGAAATTATAAAAATTTATTTATGGTTTCTGTAAGGGATGGCAAGGTGGTGGAATTTTTCACGAATAGTGAGAAATTTAGCTATCAGGGCGTTTATGGTACTGGTACTTTGAAGGATATCAAAAACATTCATTATTTGGACAAAAAGCGAAATCGCGCAGAATGGAAGGATGATAAAGTTTACGCTGCGTTTTTGCTGGACAATGAAAGCAACATTGCGGGTATTTTAGTACAGGCAAAGGACTGGAGTAATGGTCTGAGAAAACGCTATGACGAAAAATTTCATAGCAGTGTGAGTTTGGAAGTTTTTGATATGGTCAATGCCTTGCGTATAAAAAATGGAAAGGCACCACTGGTTGTGGATTCAATGGCTGCTAAAGTTGCAGAAAATCATAGTCATGATATGAGCAAAAATTCCTATGTGGGTTATAATAATAAAGATGGAAAAACACCTTTTGAAAGAATGTCGGAAGGTGGTATTCAGTTTAGCATGGCAGCGGAAAACGTGGCAAAATCAGATGATGACGCTGTTTCTATTTATCACGAATGGATAAGTACCATAGGAACAAAAACAAATCTTTTGAATGGAACTTTGACCCATGGGGGAATTGGTATCTATATTGAAAATTACACCCTTTATGTAACGGCTGATTTTTATTGCCCATAAGGAATCCTTCAAAAAATATTTTGTTGAATTTTTTGGAATATCCGTTATAATAAATAAGGAATGAATTTTTAAAAGCTAGTAAGATTTAGGAGATGAAGAAATGAGTAGTTGCGATAAAACACAGTGTTCTACCTGTACCAGTAGTGATTGTAAGGAAAAAAAGGTGGATTTACACGAACCATGTAATGAAGGCAGCCATATCAAAAAAGTAATCAGTGTTATCAGCGGGAAGGGTGGCGTTGGGAAATCTCTGGTTACCTCTAGTATTGCGGTAGCGTTGGCTAAAAAAGGGTATAAGGTTGGTGTTTTGGACGGGGATATTACAGGACCTTCTATTCCCAAGGTATTTGGTATTACAACAAAATCAACAGGTACTAATATGGGAATGTATGCCTCCGAAACAGATAAGGGGATTCGTATTATGTCTGTAAATCTGCTTTTGGACGATGTAGAGGCACCCGTTATATGGAGAGGTCCTATTATTGGTGGCACGGTAAAACAGTTTTGGACTGACGTTATTTGGGGCGAGTTGGATGTGCTTTTGATTGATATGCCTCCAGGAACAGGAGATGTTCCGTTAACTGTATTCCAGTCTATTCCTTTGGACGGTGCGGTCGTTGTAACAACACCACAGGATTTGGTTTCTCTGATTGTTAAAAAATCCTACCATATGGCTGAAAAAATGAACATCCCTGTATTGGGTGTGGTAGAGAATATGAGCTATATGACTTGTCCTGATTGCGGCAAAATGCTGTATCCTTTTGGTAAAAGCAAACTAGACCAAGTTGCGGCTGAGATGGGTATTGATATTTTAGGCAGATTGCCTATTAACCCTGCAACAGCAGAGCTTTGTGATGCAGGAAGAGTGGAAGATACTGATGTTTCTGTCTTTGAAGACATTGTTGAAAAAATTGTGAAAAAAATCGAATTATAATATATTTCTTTGAATTTCACGAAAGTTGTTAAGAGAAAATATGACAAGCTTTTTGTTTTCAGAAGTAAAAACTATTTAAAATTGTGGGTATGCCTATACTCAACGTATTTAGCAATTTGCTCTGCAAATCTGCCATATGGTTACTGACACCCTATGAAAAAGGCGGACGAAAATTTTATTAGTGCAAGAGCTGTGTTTTTACGTAAAAAATAGGAAAAACGAAGCTTTCCGATAAAAGCTTTTTGCGTCTTTTTTTCTTGAAAAAGAGGGAGAATTTGAGGCAAAGCCTCAAGGTTTTAACTATTCTACATGCTAAAACCGCTCAGGTTTATTATAGACCTGAGCGGTTTTTTATTATGACTTTAGTGAGGAAAGCCTGCAGGGCAGGCTTTAACAACCGCCC
>CAZCDP010000038.1:7043-10771 GCA_964497675.1 uncultured Candidatus Epulonipiscium sp. | reverse complement strand
TGCGGTGGCCCAAAAATTCATGGCAAGGGTGCGAATTTGGATTTCCGCCAGAACCTCTCGATACCCAATAGCAGTATTGAGGGGGTAACGGATAATGATATGGTAACTGCGGTAGCCACTGGGTTTTGTATTGTTGATATAATCCCGTTCTTCCACAATCTTCATATCCCGTCCGTCCCTGGCACGAATCATATCAATGACCTTCTGAATATCCTCTACAAACTGGCATAAAATACGAACACCTGCAATATCTTCGATTTCACTTTCAATCCGTTCGGGAGGTATCTGCTTTCTACCTGCTTTATCCATGATGCTGGCGGCCCTTTTGACTCTCCCCGTTACAGATTCGATGGAAGAATAGATTCCCAAATGTCTGCATTCCTTGATAATGCTCTGAAACTTAACTAAAAGTTCATCCACAGCCTGTTCGTAGGGGTATAACAATTCTTTCCAGTTTAAAACCTCCACAAAAGCACACCCTTCCTTTTTTTGCAATTTTATCTTTTCTCTTTTTTATTTTACTATTTAACCCATAATATATCAAATGGAATTTCAAAAGTTTCTGCTGTTCTGTCCCCTTTTGAAACACTCTATAAAAAAATCTATACGTCTGAACAAACCCTACACTTTTTAACCACAACATATTCTATATTTTTAAGGAATAATATGGTATTGTTAAGATATGTTTTAAAAAAAACCGGAGAAAAATTTGCTGTAAAAAAAGTTCTGCAAGAAAAAACGCAGAAATAATGGGATAAATTCGAGGATTTTTAACACAGTAGAAGCATTTTTAGCAGAAATAGCCAAGGTGATTTCTGTTTTTAATAGCCCTTAATAAAAAAATTTGTTTTAAGGAGGAAGCTTATGGTACATGATATGAAACATGGCAACCCGACACCTGTCATATTGTCTTTCGCCGTTCCCGTCATATTGGGAAATGTTTTTCAGCAATTATATAACACTGTGGACTCTGTCATCGTAGGGCGTTTTCAGGGAGAAACAGCTTTGGCCGCCATCGGTGTCGCAAATCCCATTATGTCTATCGCCATCTTTATTCTATTCGGCATTTGCGTTGGAGTTTCTGTTTTGTTGGCACAGCTTTATGGTGCAGAAAAATATACAGAATTTCAAGAAGAAGTATCGACTGCCCTAATTTTTGGCATCATTTTTTCCCTTATCCTTTCCGTAGGCTTCTTTTTTGCCTCAAAACCCATTTTGATACTTACCAAAACACCAGCAGAAATCATTGAACCGGCAAGTAAGTATTTAAAAATTATCTCCATAGGTTTGATTTTTACATTCTTTTATAATTTCTATTCCTCCGCCCTTCGGTCTATAGGGAATTCCAAAACACCTTTTTGGTTTCTTGTGATATCCTCTGTGGTAAACGTTCTGCTTGATTTACTTTTTGTTGTTGGGCTGGACATGGGCGTTACAGGTGCCGCCATAGCAACGGTTCTGGCACAGGGACTTTCCTCGGTGCTTTGTGTGTTCTATGTTTATAAAGGCGGTTCCTTGCTTTCTCTAAAATGGGAAAATCTGATTTTTAAACGTTCCCTTTTAGGCCGAACGATGGAATACAGCTGGACCACCGCTATGCAGCAAACCTTTTTATATGTGGGCCGACTGCTGATACAAAGCGTTATCAATGGCTTTGGAACCAGTTCCATTGCCGCCTTCAACAGTTCCATCCGTATAGAAGCGCTAGCCTATACCCCTATGGACGGGCTTTCTAACTCATCCTCTACTTTTTATGCACAAAATGCCGGTGCAAACCTGCCCGCTCGGATTCGTAAGGGCTTGTTCAGCTGCTTTATTATGGCCATACTGTACAGCTTTTTCATCGGAACCGTACTGTACTTTATTCCCCACCATATCATGGGGCTTTTTGTAGAGCATACAGAAGTAAATGTCATAAAGATAGGTGCCCTGTATCTTAGAAAAATGTCGTTCTTCTATATCATCGGCGGATGTATGTATATTTTGCAAGGATTTTTCAGAGGCATCGGCAAACTAAAAATATCTTTCTTTGCCACATCTTCTCAAATCATCATCCGTGTAGTTCTAGCTCATCTTCTGGCACCATCCCTAGAAATCGTAGGTGTTTGCTATGCTACAATCATCGGTTGGATTTGGATGTTCTCCTTTGAAGGTATCCTCACTCTGCTGTATTTTAAAAAACTTAAAAAATCTATCTAAAAGTAGACGAACCATATGGGACTCAGTTCTTCCGGGCTTATTAAAATCATTGTATATTATCTTTCTTTTGTGTTTTGTTATAAAAGCTAAGGTGCGACCTGATCAAGCAAACTTGTAACATCATGGTATAAGTTTGCTCACGTAGCACTCCATACTGTATGCTGTGTAATCCCGCCGTTGTATGAATGAAGTCTTGCATAATTATATTCTACATAAATGAATTCGTAAATTTCCGGTTCCAGCTAACAGTTGTATCAAATCTATAAGGATTGAGGATTTCATTTTTTATTGTATTGTAAAATTGTTCCATCAGAGTGTTGTCGTAAAGACAACCTGCAAGATACATACTTTGTTGAACATAATTTGGTGTACAGAAATTATTGTAATCCTTGGAAGTAAACTGACTTTTCTAATCGTTGTGAAAAATCAGTCCTTTTTCTATTTTATTCCGTTTTAGGGCAATTTTCAGAGTATTAATTGTGGTGTGGCTTTCATTCAGTTTTGCCACTGCAAAACGCTCATATAAATCGATAATGATACAGTTGTAATACATAGATCCATCCTTCTGTGGAAGGTCGGTAAAGCCAGTGCACCGCACTTTATTTGGAGCTTCTGTTTTGAAATTCCTATTGAAGAGATTTGGAAAAATATTATGGGCAGTTCCTATTGTTTCTTTTTACAAACAATAGGGCATGAACCCAGTTCAAACACCTACTGGCAAACAATCATACAGCAATAGAGGCTGTTGCATTGTTTCAGATAATCACACATCATTCGATACCTGGAACACCATCTTAACAATGGTAAAGTTCAACAATTTTACACTTAACAGAAACCTTGTTTTTTAATACTCATTTTTCTGTCTTTCAAAAACTTGTATCATTTAGCAAGGTGTATCTCGCCTTTAATTTGTCAATACCTTCTGTAACTTCATTGATATTTTCCGCTGTTTCGAGTATACTATTAGGAATAGCAGTAGCATTCTTCACTAATCGGTGGATGTTCTTTTTAGGGCGGAACCCGAAAGATGTTTCTGCTATTTTTATCCTCTCTAAACTATGTTTTTTTCCTATATTATTTCCATTGACATCGTTCCCTTTTTTTGATAAGTTCAACATAGGATCTGTTTTGGCTTCCGTTGCGGATAATTGTAGTCCGTTTATGGAAAGTCGATTCAGATCCTTTTCTTTGTTTATATGCAAAATATTTCCTTTCTTTTTTTGGTCCTTAAGAAATTCAATATAATTCCGCCTTCCATACATGGAAGAAACTTCATTCATGATTTTTGCGAAGTGTAGTGTTACTAACCTGTTACTAGCAGATGAGTTTTTTTAGAAATCTATAGGAAGCTACAATATAAAAAAACCCCAAGAATACAACCTTCTTGGGGTTCGTGTTTTGCTTTGAATTATCTCTTGGAGAACTGTGGTGCACGTCTAGCTGCTTTAAGACCGTATTTCTTTCTTTCTTTCATTCTTGGATCACGAGTTAAGAAGCCGGCCTTTTTCAAGGATGGTCTATAATCTATG
>CAZCDP010000038.1:0-7033 GCA_964497675.1 uncultured Candidatus Epulonipiscium sp. | reverse complement strand
CTGGAAATACCATGTCTGATTGCACCTGCCTGACCTGTGAAACCACCGCCGTAAACGTTTACCAAAACGTCAAATTTAACACCTGTTTCTGTCAGTTCCAGAGGCTGACGAACAATCAGTTTTAATGTTTCAAGACCAAAGTAGTCATTGATATCTCTTTTATTGATTGTGATTTTTCCGCTGCCTGGTACCAAATAAACTCTAGCTACGGATGATTTTCTTCTACCTGTACCATAATATCTTGCTGCTGCCATATTTTTGCTTCCTCCTTCTATTAAAATTTAAGTTCTAATACTTCTGGTTTCTGTGCTGCATGATCATGCTCAGGTCCTGCATATACATGAAGCTTGCTGAACATTTTTCTACCCAGAGCATTTTTAGGAAGCATACCTTTTACAGCATGTTTTACTACTTCTTCAGGTTTTGTTTCCAACATTTTCTTTAATGTAATTGTTTTCAATCCACCAATGTACCCTGAGTGGTGTGTGTAAACTTTCTGATCCAATTTTTTGCCTGTTACAGCAATTTTCTCAGCATTTTCAACGATAATATAATCGCCTGTATCCACATTAGGTGTAAAAGTAGGTTTATTCTTTCCTCTTAAAATAGTAGCAATTTCGGATGCAAGACGACCTAAAGTTTTGTCTGCCGCATCCACAACATACCATTTTCTTTCTACATCAGCTGCTTTAGCTATGTATGTTGTTCTCATAATGCAATTACCTCCCTTGAATTATACATTGACTTTGACCCGTTGACTTTACCCCTACCTGTGGGAAACTGGCAGGATGTAATCTCCATTATGCCACAAAGTGTCATAACTTATTGGATCCCATCATAAAACTATATTTTAAAGCCTCACGGCCTTAAAGCCACATTGCAACATTATTTATTATATTACAAACCCCTTCGGCTGTCAATAGATTTTCCTTCGCAATCATAATAAATCTCCATTAGCTTCAGACCTTGGGGACCCGCCGTTTTTCCTGCTCTTGCCCTATCGCGGCTTTCAATGATGAAAGGAATCTCCTCCGGGGCAATTTTCCCCTGCCCCACAAAAATCAAGGTGCCGGCAATAATCCTTACCATATTATATAAAAATCCATTCCCTGTAACACGAAGGACAACAAAATCCCCCTGCCTTTCTACAGAACAATCAAAAATACTTCGTACTGTGGAAGTCACACTGCTTCCAGCAGCACAAAACGCCTGAAAGTCATAGGTGCCAATAAAAGCCTTTGCACCTCTTTCCATTTTAAGTATATCCAACTTTTCAGGAACAAATTCAGAATAGTTACGAAAAAGCGGGTTCCTGTATTTTGTATTTAAAATCTGATATTCATAAGTCTTTTTTATGCAGTCGTACCGTGGATGAAATTGGGCAAAAACTTCTTCCGCAGCTGTCACCACAATATCCTCCGGTAACAAGGAACGAATTGCAAGAGGGATTCTTTCCGTAGGAATGGTCGTTTCCACATCAATCACAGCCCTCTGCCCCAATGCATGGACACCTCTGTCCGTACGGCTTGCCCCGATACATTCTAAGTCATCCTTGTGAAATAGTTTTCTAAACGCCTTTTCCAGTTCTCCCTCCACCGTAACAATCTCAGTGTTTTTCTGCTTCTGCCAGCCAAAATAGTTTGTTCCATCGTATGCAATTTTCAGCAAAATTCTTTTCATAACATTTCTCACTTTGTTAGATAATAAACGGTATTTGTTTTGCTGCAAAACGCAGCCCAACGATAATCAGAAGGTAGATTACCGTTAGTGCTTCAGCACGATAATCTGCCTTTTTCATATGCATAACATTCATTCTGGTACGATTTTCGTCCCCATGGTAGCATCTTGCCTCCATAGCCATAGCCAGTTCATCTGCACGGCGAAAAGCGGAAATAAATAAAGGAACAAGAATAGGAATCAGACCCTTTGCCTTCTGCATCATATTTCCTGTATCAAAATCAGCACCCCTTGCCTGCTGTGCCTTCATAATTTTATCTGTTTCATCCAGCAAAGTAGGTATAAAGCGCAGTGCAATGGTCATCATCATGGCAATTTCATGGGATGGTACACCGATTTTTTTCAAGGGACGAAGGATGTATTCAATTCCATCCGTCAGCTGTATGGGCGTTGTTGTTAAGGTCAGTACAGAAGAACCTACAATCAAAAGAACCAACCGCACACACATTTTGATTGCCAAAAAAACGCCTTCTCGACTAACAGTGAACCAGCCCAGTTCCAGTAGAATATGCTCTCCTTTTGTCATAAAGACATTAATAAACGCAGTAAACAAAATGATGATAAAAATACTTTTAATGCCTTTCAGCATAAATTTCAGTGGCACCTTAGATGCTTTGATGACAATAGCCATAGCCCCTACCACAAAAAAATATCCAATAAATGTATTAATTAAAAATAAGGATATGATAAATAGGAACGTTATAATAATTTTCACACGGGAATCCAGCCCATGGATGGGTGAATCCGCAGGATAATATTGCCCGATGGTAATGTCTCTAATCATCTCTTCACCTGCTTTACCAAATCATACAAAGCCTTTGTGGCTTCTTCTGTTGTATAAATATCTGTTGGCACATCCATACCTCTTTCTTTCAGCTCTGCAAAAACATAGCTGATCTGGGGTGCCGCCAATCCTATTTTTTCAATTTCATGGGTTCTGGTAAATACTTCCCTCGGCGTACCTGTCATAGCAACCTTTCCCCTATGCATCACAATAATGCGGTCTACCAGCTTTGCAACATCCTCCATACTATGAGAAACCAAAATAACAGTGATTCCCCTTTCATCATGAAGCTTTCTGATGGCTTCCAGTATTTCGTCCCGACCTTTGGGGTCAAGGCCAGCTGTTGGCTCATCCAAAATCAGAACTTCGGGATTCATAGCCAAAACCCCCGCAATGGCAACCCTTCTCTTCTGCCCGCCCGACAAATCAAAAGGGGATTTGTCGTAAACGTTTTCCGTCAATCCAACGGTTTGTAGGGCAGCTCTGACTCTTTTGTCAATGTCTTCTTGGGAAAGCTTCATATTCGTAGGGCCAAATGCCACATCCTTATAGACTGTCATCTCAAAAAGCTGATGCTCTGGATATTGAAAAGCTAAGCCTACCCGCTGTCGAACGGATTTCAGCTTGGATTTATCTGCATTTATGTCTATACCATCTAATAAAATCTCGCCTTCTGTGGGGGACATAATAGCGTTAAGATGCTGAATCAAGGTGGATTTCCCAGAGCCTGTATGACCGATTAGCCCGATAAATTCTCCCTTTTCAATTTCCAGATTCACATCATCCAGTGCCTTCTTTTCGAATGCCGTTCCTGCATTATAAATATGAGTTAAATGGTTGATTTTAATTGACATATCGCACCTACCATTTCTTCAGTTGTCAGTATATCTTTCGGAATATCAATGCCCAGCTTTCGCAGATTATAAGCGACCTCCGTCACCTGTGGTACATCCAATCCGTAACTTTTCAGCCTGTCCACCTGTGAGAAAATTTCCTTCGGCGTTCCATTCATTACTATATTACCATCATCGATGACATAAATCTGATCCGCACGCACTGCCTCGTCCATATAATGAGTAATCAGAACGATGGTAATTCCTTCTTCTTTGTTCAGCCGCAAAATTGTATCAATGACATCCTTGCGTCCTACGGGATCAAGCATAGCTGTTGGCTCATCCAAAACAATACAATCCGGTTTCATGGCTAGAACCCCTGCGATGGCAATTCTTTGTTTTTGTCCACCAGAAAGCTTGCTGGGTGCATGAGTGATATATTCCGTCATTTGTACCGTAGCCAGTACATCATCCACTCTTTTTCTGATTTCAGTCGGCGCAATACCCATGTTTTCCGGACCAAAGGCAATATCCTCCTCCACAACAGTAGCAACCAGTTGGTTATCCGGGTTCTGGAATATCATGCCTGCACTCTGGCGAATGTCCCAAACAAATTCTTCTTTTTTCGTATCATAGCCTTTGAGCCAGAGCGTACCCTTTGTCGGTTGCACCAATGCGTTGATATGCTTTGCAAAGGTAGACTTCCCAGAACCATTATGTCCTAAAACAGCAACAAAACTGCCTTTTTCTATTTCCAAATTGATATTATTCAGAGCTAGTATTTTTTCTTCTTCTGTGCCGTGGTCTGTTTCAATCGTTTTGACATACTCATATGTCAGACCTTCAGCCTTCACCATCTTCATACTTCCACCGCCTGTTTTCTTCCAAAAAGTCCATGTCATAAAAATGCTCACAGCTAGTGACATAATACGTTATTTTGCAAAAAAAGTCAATCGTTTCCTTGTAAGAATTCTTATCACAACGCCCCTCGGCTTTTAGTAAAATTACAGCAACTTTACAAAGAAAACTATTTAATTTACAAACCTTTTTATAGAAAAGTTATTTTGCTGAATATAAAAACAACCCGTTGCAATTACAACAGGCTGTTTCTATATTCAATGATTAAACTAATTCGATGATAACCTCAGGAGCACCATCGCCTTTACGCATACCTAATTTGATAATACGTGTATAGCCACCCTTACGGTCAGCGTATCTGGGAGCGATTTCGTCAAAAAGTTTTCCAGCCATATCAACTTCTTTGCTGAGGCTTCTAACCTTTTTGCCGTCTTTTGGTACTTCTGTAACAGGGTAAAGAATACTTAAAATCTGACGTCTTGCATTCATTCTGGAAGGTTTGTCTTTTTTAATGGTTTTCTTTACTTCATCATAAACAGTAACCTTCTTGCCATTTACTGTTTCTTTTACACGATTGCCTTTTGCATCTTTTTTAGGAATCTTAGCTGTAACTTCAACTTCTTCAAAGTTATCTCTTTCTTTTACAGCCATTGTGATAACCTTTTCTGCAATTCTTCTTACTTCTTTAGCTCTTGTTTCAGTAGTTTTAATTTTACCATGGTATAAAAGATTTGTTACCTGGTTTCTCAAAAGCGCCTTACGTTGAGACGCTGTGCGTCCAAGTTTTCTGTAACCTGATCCAGTCATTATGAATCCTCCTTGTTATCGCCTGCAAAATTTACCCCGTGGCTGCTGCACTTCGGGCTTACGCGCCACGTAATTTTGCATACCTAATAGTTATTCGTCGCTCGGTTTTAAGGATAAACCTAATTCCGCCATTTTATTTAAAACTTCTTCCAAGGATTTTCGCCCAAGGTTTCTTACCTTCATCATTTCCTCTTCTGTCTTGTTTGCTAAGTCTTCTACAGTGTTAATGCCAGCACGTTTCAAACAGTTATAAGAACGTACAGAAAGATCAAGCTCTTCAATACTCATTTCCAGCACTTTTTCTTTCTTACCTTCTTCTTTTTCCACCATTATTTCTGTATTCTTTGCATTATCGGATAAGTCAATGAAAAGGTTTAAATGTTCGTTCAAGATTTTAGCGCCATAGCTGACTGCCTCATCGGGAGCAATGGTTCCATTGGTCCAGACTTCTAATGTCAATTTATCGTAGTCAGTGATCTGACCTACACGTGTATTTTCCACAAGGAAGTTCACTCTTGTTACAGGCGTGAAAATACTGTCAACGGGGAGCATCCCGATAGGCTGATCCTCTTTTTTATTTTTGTCGCTACCAATATAGCCACGACCTTTATTAACAGTTATTTCCATATAAAGCTTGCTGGTAGGCCCGCCGCTCAAAGTAGCAATATGATGATCAGGATTTAAAATCTCAATATCATTATCTGCTTTGATGTCAGAGCCTTTTACTTCGCCTTCCCCTTCCATGTCGATATACGCCATTTTGGGCTCGTTTCCTTCACTTGTGTTTTTAATTGCAAGTCCTTTTAAATTCAGGATGATTTCCGTCACATCTTCTTTGACGCCGGGAATTACGCTGAACTCATGAAGTACACCGTCAATTTTTACATTACTTACAGCAGCGCCGGGCAACGAAGACAATAAGATTCTCCTCAGGGAATTGCCCAAAGTTGTGCCGTAGCCTCTTTCCAAAGGCTCTACCACAAATTTGCCGTATGTCCCGTCCGGTGCTATTTCAGCAATCTCAATGCGAGGTTTCTCAAATTCAAACACTCATTCAAACCTCCCTTTTTTTTAGGATAGAGTGCCGCAAGAAACTTGCGGCTGTGTGATTGACTTCATTATAATTATTTTGAGTACAGCTCGACAATTAATGTTTCTTCAACAGGAACATCAATCTGCGCTCTCTGAGGTTTCGTTAAAACTGTACCGCTTAATGCATCGTGGTTTGCAGATAACCATTCAGGAACGATTCTTGTGCCTGTCACTTCGAGAATATCTTTATATCTCTGAAGCTCTTTATATTTTTCTTTCACTTCAATTACATCGCCTGGTTTCACCTGATAAGATGGAATATCAACAGGTTTTCCGTTTACTAAAATGTGTTTGTGGCGAACAATCTGTCTTGCTTCTTTTCTTGTTCTGCCATAACCAAGTCTGTACATAACATTGTCCAGTCTAAGCTCTAATAACATCAGTAAATTTTCACCAGGAATACCTTCTTTTTTTGCAATCTGCTCTGCTTTTGCGTAGTATCCTCTGAACTGTTTTTCCAATACACCATAAATGAATTTTGCTTTTTGTTTTTCTCTTAATTGAAGACCGTACTCGCTCATTTTCTTTCCGGCTCTCAAACTCTGTTTTTTGGATTTTTTGTCGATTCCTAAAAAGACAGGATCAAGATTTAATGATCTACATCTTTTTAAAACGGGAACTCTATCTCTTGCCATTTATCTTACACCTCCTGTTAGATTAGACTCTTCTGCGTTTTGGTGGTCTACAGCCGTTATGTGGAACTGGTGTAACATCTTTAATCATTGTTACATCAAGACCAGCAGCCTGAAGGGCACGGATTGCCGCCTCACGTCCTGAGCCTGGGCCCTTAACGAAAACCTCAACAATTTTTAAGCCATAATCGGAAGCAGCTTTTGCTGCTGTGTCAGCTGCCATCTGTGCTGCATATGGTGTGGATTTTCTGGAACCTCTGACACCTAACTGGCCCGCACTTGCCCATGAA
>CAZCDP010000037.1:0-11431 GCA_964497675.1 uncultured Candidatus Epulonipiscium sp. | reverse complement strand
TCCTCTGCCAAAGCGTCTATCTGTTTTTGGAGTTCTTCCTTATCTGCGCCGTCTTCTTCCCCTAGGGCCTTTAAAATACCCTCCGCTGTCGTTTCGTCGGCAACCCCTAGTTCTATCAATCGTTCCTTTGTCATTTCTTCTCCTCCTCTTTTTTGCTCTCCAATTTTCTTTCGGCCCAAATCTGTTCTATCTCCCCATTGACATCATCTACAAAAGGATGTTTGCCCAGCAATGTTTTTTCACTAACAATCCCCTTAGATTTTTCGATAATGGTCATGGTTTCCATATCATCACTAATGGCGTTGAGATTCAGCCCGATTTCCACTGTCCTCCAGTCAAAATCCGTTCCTTCCCTTCGATTTATATCCTCTGTAAGAAAACGGAAAAACTGTTTCAAAGCACTCTTTATTTCTGGCACAATCCCATTAATTTTCAAATGAAACATAGAATACTGAAATTTTAGAGAAATCCCGCTGGGTGCTTTCCCCAAATCATCACTGTCTGTATCTACACCCATTCCAAAATGAAAAATATCCTTTCGAAGCATCTTCATCCATTGCAGCCTTCCCTCCACAGGCAGTTCCACCTGCTTCGCCTCCACTTTTCCACTGCTGTCGCTGATATGCACCGCTTTGTTAATCTGAAGCTTCTTGGCAATAGCGCCTGCTGCCTCACCGCCATATCCTTCAATAACCCAGTACAAATCCACCAAATCTAATAAATTGTTGGTTCCCTCGCTGGAAATTAGGTCATAAGCATCCACCAAACCCTTGATAAGCTCCAAATCCGTCATTTCCCTTGCGTTATTTCGCAGTGGAATAAAAGGCACTCGACCCCATCCGTGATTTTCTCTTGTCTTTTCCACGCCATCCACTGTGGTTGTCACAATCCAGTGCGGACAGGGGTTTGTTCTGTCAGGCTCCGTTTCAAATCCGCCATCTGCTTTTTCGCTGTAATATGTCACATCTTCCTTTGTCCACCATTCCACCTTTTTGCGGATTTCCTCTTTCCCGTCCACCAAAACCGTAAAATCATAGTACCGAATAACCTGTTCTATCTCCGTTTCATAAACCGAATCATAAAACACAATGACTTGTTCCGCAGGAACAATACAAAATCGCAGAACCCCTTCCGCATCATAATAAATATGTAAATACTCCACCCCTTTGTTGGCAGCTCCGATAATCCATTCATATATAATTCTGTTGAAATCTTCATCTGCCTTTTGGGTCAAAACCTTCTCATACTCTTTTAGTCTTTCTTCCTCTTGTGCCCCCCGCACCGTAATGGAAGGCTCTCGTCCAACGAGATAAGCAGCCTTTTGTGCCACCAACACATGATGAAAAGGGTTCACCACATGATGATTGCTTCTGTTGGGATTGGAAAAATAACTGATTCCTTCGCCCTCTGTTCCGTCATTTTTCTGATACGTTTCCGAAACCCGCTTTACTTGAAAATCCTTTTTCAAAATATCGTGACCACATCGGAAATACCGCTCTCCTTCTTCCATTTTTCTTTTTTTAAGGCTTGCGGTATCATCCCCAATTATTGTTTTGATGATGTCGCTGTCATTGAGCCGTTTTTCTGCTTCCAGCTTTGCTTTAATCAACTCCATCTCCGAAATATACATCCCATAACCTCCTTTTTACCGCACCCTGACAATGCGCATATCTCCTTCTCTGGAATAGCGTATGGCATCAATGGAATGATTGTCCTTGTCAGGAAATCCTGCTTTCCATCCGCCGTTCCCATCGCCTTCCAGTTCATATTTTGTAAATTCTCTGGCAGTTTCCGGACATCTTTTAGGGTCTATGATGATTTCCTCCATATCCTGTAACCATTTCACACCATAATCCACACTGTCCGGTCCCTTTTTCGCAGGTACCATCCGAACCCCATAATCTCGCATCTCTGCAATAGACTTTGGCTCGGCGCTGTCCGCCACCACTTCGCCGCTGTTTTTGTTTTCCTCCAAAATCATCCGGGCGGCCTTACGGTTGCTTAGGCCTGCCTGATGAAGTTCAAAGAAGATAAACAATCGACGCCGCCTTTTATCAAAGTGGTTCACCGTATAATGAAGAGGGTCCACAGCATAGCCCCAGTCCAGCCCACGGGCAATGTGGTCAAAGGCTCGGATTTCTTCTTCCGTAATTTCCCGCACCGTCAGATTTCTGAAAACCTCACCTCCCGTTCCCGTAACTTCCCCCAAATACTCATGGGCATAGGCTTCGGGACGTGTTTTTTTGATATGTGCGGCTTCTGTCAAAAAAGGTTCTCCTAACCACTTTTTTGGCATATCCAGGTAAGTGCTGTGATGGACAAGCTTGTCGGCTCGTTCCTCCATCACCTCCAGATTAACCCAGTTTTTCTGGCTTTTTGGAGGATTATAGGAATAAAATACAAAAAACTGTTGGCCGCCACGCATTAAAGACTGATTGATAGAACGGATTTCTCCCATATTCAAAAACTCATCAGCCTCTTCATACCAGATATATTTTGCATATCCGTCTTTAAATTTGGAGGATTTTATCTTTCTTGGATTGTCCGCCCCTCGAAAAATAATACGCTGTCCTGTTTTCTTGTAGATAAGTTCAGGAGGTGAAACCTTGCTTTCCCAAAGGTCTTCCGTTCCAAGCTTGCCAATCGCCCACCGAAGCTGTTCAAAGACACTGTCCTTCAAATTGACCCCAACCTTTCGCATTGCCACCCCGTTGGCACAAGGGTCAGCCATAATCCCCAGTATCATTTCAATGGAAACAAAGGAAGACTTTGCGCTTCCCCTGCCGCCCTTCAGCCAGTAATGGGTATGCCCCCCCGTCATAAGATCCCTGTGAACCTCATAAAATCCCTTTCCGATAATGTCCGACAGCCGTATTTTCTTCTGCTCCAAATGCCCACCTTCCCGTCACTTCTTTTCCTCTCCGATGTCATCAATAATGACAACTTGCTTTTCTTCCTCTGCTGCATTTTCAAAAAGCTTCAGCCTTTTTCCTAAAAGTTCTGCGGCACGCATCCTGTCTTTAATGACAGAGTCCTTTTTTTCCTCATACTCATCGCCCCGCATAATTCTGGTAAGAAATTTTAAAATTTCTTCATTTTCTGCTACAGTCAGATTACCGTTGCCTTGCCCCTCGGAAAATTTCTGTATTGCCTTCTGTATTTTTTCCTGCTTCATCAGCCGTTCTCCATAATTCCCTTTTGCATAGCCCGCCTGTTCTGCCGCCTGAAAAGGCGTTTGTCCCTCCGCTCTCAGACGGCAAAACACAATTTCTTTTTCACTCAAAAGCTTCTGTCTGTTTTTTCTGCCCACATCAGTTTGTCCTGTCATTTTCATCCCCCCTTTCTGTTTCTGATATTACCCCTTCTAAACTCTCAAACAATCTCTTTTAACAAATGGTTGTTTTCTCTCCAAGAATTCCAACCCCCTGTTCCCCTTAAACGGCTGCTTCCCCTTCTTTCAGAAAAATTCCCTGTTCATAGCTTGTGCGAATCAGCTTGTCCAAAGCCCTATCATTGACTCGAAAGCATTGAGCGCGGCTCATATGTATTTTCAAAGAAATATAGTCATAGCCATACCCCTTCTCGTACCGTAAAAAAATAAAATGTTGTTCCTCTGCCGTCAATGCTTCCATCATCTTATCCACTTTCTGCTTCTCCGTCATGATTTCCCCGATATGCTCCGTAATCCGCCTAATTTCCTGTGCATACTGAGCAATCACATCTTCTAGTACATTATGCTCATTCTCAATCATCACATGCAACGGCCGTTCCCCCTCCAATATCTTCACATCAGCTATCATGCGGTTGATTTTTCGTATTTCTTCGTGTTTTCTCCTGCAAAGCTCCAAGGCGCCTCCCCACTCCAAAAGACGCTTTTTCATTTTGCCCCGCTCTGTTTTCGCCACTTTCTTTAAATAAGTATCTTTTTCATTTACCATTCTTCCTCTCCCCTTTCTTTCACACTGCAAATGTTGTCTTGGAAAAACTCCTCTGCAAATTCCCCTAGGCAGTATAGATGAATCCAATCTCCCCCTATGTGATAAGCCTCATCCCTATCATAAATTTCTCCGCCGCAGACAACACATACCGCCGCCGCTTTTTCCTCCTGACAATCTGCCATTCCCGTACAAAAACGGTCTGGCTCCTTTCTTGACCCTTTCCTACACATAGTTCCCCTTTATGTTAATTTTTTTCACATAAAGATGATACTAAAGACCACTTTTATATTGTGTTACTATTTTTGTCCCTTTTCCTTTGTTCTTTTAAGAACACTTGTTCTGTTTCCATCCTAGCACACCCCTTTCGGTTTGTCAATTATTTTCATATATAATATATTTTTCCTCTTTCCGTTGATTTTTTTCACATTTCAGTTATAATAAAATAAAAGAGTATTGAAAAAGGAGGGCTTGTCCTTGTTTCATAAAATTGCATTTAAACAACAGCTGGAAAAACTGATGAACGGTTCCACCACGATTGACTTCTCTGAAAAAACCGGCTTCAATCGAACCTATCTTTCCAAATACCTAAATTTAAAATTGGATCGGCCGCCATCCCCACACCTGCTGCGTTCCATTGCCGGCCCAGCCGTTTCCTATGAATCTCTCATGATTTCCTGTGGCTACCTGAATGCAGAAGTTTTTTCTGGGGGAAATTACAAAAAAATTCCTGTCATTGGCTCTATCCACGCTGGTGAACCGGTGCTTGCTGTGGAAAGTATAGAAGGCTATGAGTGCGTTGATGCATCGGAAATTTCCTCCTCCCATGAATATTTTTATCTCCGAGTAGAAGGGGATAGTATGAAAAATGCCCGTATTTACGAAGGTGATTTAGTCTTCGTAAGAAAGCAACCGGATGTTGAAAGCGGAGAGATTGCCGTTGTCATGATTGATGACGAAACAGCCACCCTAAAGCGTGTGCTAAAAAAAAGAAATATTGTTGTACTTCAGCCAGAAAATCCAGCCTATCATTCTCATATCTTTTCTGATGCTGATTTAAACCGCCTTCATATCATCGGTAAAGTACTTCATGTAAAATTCAAAGTATAAAGGGCTGTCGCACTAGCGATTTTTTAATCGCTAGTGCCCAGCCCTTTTCATTTTTTTTATTAACTGCTGTTTCTCCCACTTATAAAACAATCAAATCCCTTTTTAAAGTCATTCTGTTCTTCTGTTATTTAGGAATCACTAATTTCTGTCCACTCCAAATTTTGTCTGCATTATCCAGACCATTTGCTTCCATAATTTTATGTATCATGTCTTTTGTTCCATAATATTTCGTACTGATATATCCTAAATTATCCCCGTCTTCCACCACATAATAATCTACCGTTTCTGCTTTTTCTGTTTCTACAGGCGCAGGAACTTCTTCTTTGGGGGAACTTTCCTCTTTATCTTCGCCTTGTGCGGCAAACACAGTTTCCGTCTTTCTTTCATCCAACTTCTGAGCCATTGTTACATATGAATTTTGTACTGTCTGAATTTCCGTTTCCAGCTTTCTCAGCCTGTCCATATTGTTTAGTAAACTAATCCCCATCAGCAGACAGGCCAAACACAAAATACTGCTCACCCCTGCCAGCATGGTAAATTTTGTCTTGCTCTCCTCCTCCGCTTCCTTTGCCCGTTTTTTTAGCACACGCCTAATATCTTTTGCCGCATCTATACGTTCTTCGGGCAATGGTTTTTTTCTCTCTTTTACAGAGGAAGCCTCCCCTGCTTGTACCCCTTCCGTTATTTCTCCCTCCTCCTCTGTTGTTTTTGCTCTTACCAAACTGTTGTTCAGCATATATTCCTGCATTTCTTTATTTTTTTCATAATAAATAAAATACCCCTTTGCAGACTGCAACCCCGTTTTTTCCTGATTATTGACAAAAAAAGTATCCAGCTTGTCCAAAGTATCGATGACAAAAAGCACCTGCCAACTCTTGGAAAAATGCTTTTTATGAAACTCCTCATCCCTTGCCATCAAAAACGCACCAAACCCCGGCTGTGTATGCACCCATCCCACCAAAGAAAGTCCTTTAAAATAAACCTCCATTTGATTGTTTATGTATTCCCATGTTTCCTCTGTAAAAGTTTCAACACCCTTGTCCTGTAGCGTTGCTTTTGCTTGAATAGCACCACTAATGATGATAACATCCTGCTCGTCCACCACCATGTGCCTTCCCGCCAATGCCCCCAGCCGTTCCCGTCCGCCACCTGATTTTGCATATTGATACAGATAGGTATACACATAATCCTCAACATAAATTTTCACACGGTCATCGATACAACCCATCTGTTTTATGTTAGAGGGAAACTCAAATTCCCTGTCACCGTCAGCATATCCATAAAGATTGCTGTCCTCGTTGAAAATAAATTGCATATTATACTCCTCCTTGCATATATGATAAGTTAATTCAAATATAACATGGTTTCCTCGTATAATATGTCAAAGGCTGTCGTCGTTATCCCCTTTTCTTTATCCAAATTATTCCAATAATTCCCAAAATATTCAGTTCTTTGCCGTTTGTATTTTTTCTCCATTAAAAAAAGGGTAAAGATAGAGGTCTTTACCCTTCCAAAATGCCCTTAAGCGTCTAACTTCATGTCACCATCTTTAATCCAACCCTTTTTCCGCATCAATTCCGAGAAAAACAGCGTTAAAATTGCAGGTAAAATAAAGTGTAACAATAAAATCAGAAAAATCAGTAAGCCATGAGAAGTGGTTCCTTCCATGGTCTGCCATGTCATAATCTGACCCACCAAGCCACTGGTACCCATACCTCCGCCGGCAGGATTATTCTGCATTTTAAATACAACCGTACCAAGAGGGCCTAAAATTGCACTAGCCAGTGTAGCTGGTATCCAAATTCTTGGATTTTTCACAATATTCGGCACCTGTAGCATAGAGGTTCCCAAACCCTGTGCCAAAAGCCCATTCCATTTATTTTCCCGAAAACTTGCAACTGCAAACCCTACCATCTGTGTAGAGCATCCAATAGTAGCGGCGCCTGCGGGCAAGCCGGATAACCCTAAAATAATGGATAATGCTGCCGAACTGATAGGCAATGTCAAAACTATACCCATAACAACAGAAATAATAATTCCCATTAAAAACGGCTGTAATTCCGTTGCTACTTTAATGGCTTCCCCCAGCCATACCATACCTGCTGACAAGGGAGGTCCCAAAATAATACCTGCGATGCTTCCGGACAATATGGTTATAATCGGTGTTAAAATAATGTCCACTTTTGTTTTGCCGGCCACCAGCCGTCCAATTTCAATCCCCAAGACAACTGCCAAAAATGCACTCAAAGGATCTCCGGGGCCTGCCAAGGCGATGGCGCCCGTTTCCGTAATCAGTGTTCCTTTTACCAATGCAGATGCATACCCGCCAATAAGTCCCGTAACACCCGATGAAAATACAATCAGCTTTGGTGACCCCAACGAATAAGCCACACCGACACCAATTCCCGCGCCGGTGCAAATTGAAGCAATGGCGCCGATGGAAGCAATCATACCCCCTATATCCCCGCCGATTAAGCTGCCGATTTGTTTGATAATTAAGCCAACGATAAGTGTACAGAAAAGCCCCTGTGCCATACCATTCAAGCCATCAATAAAATATCGTTTCAAAAATTTTTTCCATGTAAATTTCTTTTCCATCTCCACAACTTTTCCTCCATTTGTATATTTGTATGTATATACACGAATAAGTACATTTTGTGATTTTATCATAAACTTATTCAGAAATCAAGTATCCCGCCTCGTGGAGTGCCTCACAAATCTCATCCAGACTTTTTTCATCCTCCGCTTCAATCTCATGCATATGTACCCCTTTGGTCAGGTGCAGCAGCGGAGCACATCCTGTATCAGAAATTTTCTTCAAAAACCGTTGAATATCCTTTCTGCTTTTGATATTCAGTTCTTCTCCCAACTTCCCATAGACAGGGTGATTCACTTGAGTATTCAAAGCTCTTCCACCCAAATCAACAATAATTTTCAATTCTTCCTCCATACTTTTTTCATCATGGCATACCGTAATGGTTCTTTTTTTCCAAATCTCTGTTTTTTTCTGCAAAAAATACCCTTTTGCCGTAGAAATAACCAAAATCCCTTCTGCCTTCATCAGAGCAATATCCTTGACAATAATCTGTCTGGTCACATGAAACCGTAAAGCCAGTTCACTCCCCGTAATTGGTTCCTCACTTTCGCTAAACAGCCGCAGCATATCCTGCCGCCTTTCCTCACTTGTCATGGTTTCACCTCCTCAATTCGTCTTGTTATTATAGCATACTACCCCCGTAAAAAAAAGAGAAGCCTTCAAAAATCAGTAAATCTTCGACATTTTTCTATGACACTTTATAACAGTATAAATTTCTTTCGTTATCATTACACCCATTTTTTCTTTTGCCTATTTTTTCATATAATTTCATTGATTTTCTAAAAATCTTAGCGTAGTATGAATGCCTTAACGCCTTTTTATTTGTTACACAAGTGTACCGCTCAAATTCTTCATGATTATGATTGCGTACAAATTCTCTTGTTTTTTTGCAAAAACTATGATTCTCCTTCTAGTACTTTTTCAGCTTTTATGCCGTCCCAAAAGGATTCCCAAGCCAAAGCTGAAAATTTTTCGATTGTTATCCAGTTGTCTTGCTGAAAAAGCATTACATCTAATATACCTTGTAACATAGCAAAATATAAACATATTGCCCCCTCACCTACCGTTACTTTTATTTCTCCATCTTTGATTCCTTTTTCAAAACAGCTTCTTATCTCCTGAATCAGATACTTCTCATGGCTTTGAATGAAAACTTTACTCATATTTTTAAGGTCATTGTTTTGCAACAGGGGAATGTTTCTCAAAAACCGCAATCGACCGTTCTCTTTGAAATAATAAATAATGAAATGTAATATTTCCTTGAGTTTTTCCTCACAGCTTTTTCCGCCCAAGCCCTCTATTCTTTTACGAATCGTATAAAAACAATGCTCCATTTCTGTTTTTATGGTCAGCTCTATCATTTCCTCTTTGCTTTGAAAATGACTATATATAGATGGCGTTTTTATTCTAACTGCTTTTGCAATCTCAGACATCGATAAACTATACCCTTTTTCTGTAAAAAGCTTATAAGCGGCGTTTATTATTTCTTGTTTTTTTCCCACGATAATCCTCCCAGATATTATACAAACTTTGACATTAAATTAAATAACACTATCAAATTGTGATATAAAATAACGATACTATATTTTTACTTCCTTTGTCAATAAACCCCCTAAAAAAACAGCTTACCATTTTTTTCTAAAACCATTGACTAACAATATAACCTATGATACTTTATAAAGTAACAAAATAACTAACGTGCACTAGTAAGCTATCACTATCATTTTTTTATAAATCATTAAAATTGTCGAAAAATCTTTAATATAATGCTACTATATTTCTTTTACTGTAACACGCCTTACCTTATTCATTTTGACAGTAGCTTTTATGAGTTTTCGAAAGAAATCGCAGCAATCAAAAAATGCAAATAAATTGACGGCGATTCTATAACATAAATATAAACTTTAAGGGGACTATATCATGAAATCTTTAAAAGCAAGGTTGGTACTTATTTTCACTGTGGTTATACTGATTCTAACGGCAGGGCTGGGTTTTGTTTCTACTAGTATCGTAAGCAAAAACCTAATCGATGGAGCACATGGTGATTTAATGGAAATGGCACAGGAGGAAGCAAAGTATATACAAGCAAGGAGAGATGCCGAACTTCGATATATTGATGCACTTGCACAAAACGCAGTGATTATGGATGAAACAATTCCACTGGAAAAGAAAATAGCTTTTTGTGAAGCAGAAGCAAAAAGAACCGGGTATGAGCTTTTTGCCTTTGCTGATAAAGACGGAAGGGCTACAATCTTAAATAGCAGTAGAGAAAAAAACAATGTGAGTGACAGGGAATTTTTTCAAAAGGCAATGAATGGGGAAACTGCTGCGTCAGACCTTATTTTTAGCAAATTAGACGGTAAACCTGTCATCATCTATGCCGCACCAGTTCAATTAAATGGGAAACAAATAGGAGTGCTTTATGGAAGAAAAGATGGGCTTACATTAAGCGATATGGTAAGTGAAGTTACCTATAAAGAAACAGGCTATGGTTATTTGATTAATAACCAGGGTACTACAGTAGGACATAAAAATACAGAACTTGTTTTAAAACAAGATAATGATTTAGAAAATGCGAAAAATGATAAATCACTTCAAGAATTAGGAATTCTTACTCAAAATATGTTGAATCGCGAAGTAGGCAGCGGAGATTATACGTATGAAGGCAATAATAAAATTGTAGGCTTTGCACCAGTCGAAGGCAGTCCTTGGATTATGGCATTAGGTGTAGAAACCAAAGAAGTATTAAAAGAGGTAAATACTCTTAGAATTTTGTTGGGTGCATTATGCTTAGCCGCAATTATAATTGGTGCAGTCATTACCTACTTTGTCAGCGGCAAAATTGCAAAACCCATTAAAAAAATAACAACCGCAGCACAGCAGATTGCAGATGGTGATTTTGATGTAGTACTTTCTGTGAACTCTCGTGATGAAGTAGGACAGCTTGCAACGGCACTTAATCTTACCATTGAAAGGCTGGTAAATTATCAAGGCTATATTGATGAAATATCCGATGCTCTGTTAGGTGTAGCAAAAGGGGACCTCACAGTTGCGCTACAAAAAGAATATGTAGGTCAGTTTAAAAAGCTTAAGGATAATATGCAAGCCTTACTTCAAAATTTGAATTTCACATTAATGCAGATTAATCAATCCTCAGACCAAGTGGCAAGCGGGTCAAATCAGGTATCAAACGGTGCACAGGCACTTTCACAGGGTGCAACAGAACAGGCAAGCTCCGTCGAAGAATTATCAGCATCCATTGCTGAAATCACCACACAAATTAAGCAAAACGCTGAAAATGCTAGGTCTGCAAGTGATAGAGCCAAATTTGCAGGCAATGAATTACACAACAGTAATAATCAGATGAAAGACATGGTTACGGCTATGGAGCAAATTACTTTAAAATCGTCTGAGATTTCTAAGATTATCAAAGTGATTGATGATATTGCATTCCAAACAAATATTCTTGCGCTGAATGCCGCAGTGGAAGCAGCAAGAGCGGGTGCAGCCGGAAAAGGCTTTGCGGTCGTTGCCGATGAAGTGCGAAACCTTGCAGGTAAATCAGCAGAAGCGGCAAAGAGCACAACCTCTCTGATTGAAGAAACGCTGGTAGCCGTTCAAAACGGCTCTAGTCTTGTAGACAAAACAGCAACCTCTTTAGAAGAAGGCGCTAAGGTAACAAATGAAGCTGTCACATTGATTGATAGAATTGCAATCGCTTCCAATGAGCAGGCTACGTCAATCGCCCAGGTAAGTGAAGGTGTTGAGCAGATTTCAGCAGTTGTCCAAA
>CAZCDP010000036.1:0-11537 GCA_964497675.1 uncultured Candidatus Epulonipiscium sp. | reverse complement strand
ATAATGACCCAAAACATGATAAGCAAACCACAGTGCATATAGCTATCATGATTGCAATCTGATATAAAATAGCAGTAGTTGGAAGTATGCCTGAAAGAATTTGTCCTGTCATCATCCCAGGCAAAGATACAATGCCCATGCCAAGCATAGAATTCAAGGTTGGTAAAAGCGATGTTTCCAATGCTTGTTTCACAAAAGGTAATAATATTTTTTGAGGTTTTGCCCCAATATTCAAAAGTGCTTCAATTTTTCCACGCTGACCATTTAGACTTTCTCGGAAAGTTTTAATGCCTAATGTAACTCCTGTCATCGTATTCCCCATAATCATTCCACCTATAGGTATAACATATTGAGGATTGAATATACTTTCGCCTACAACAATACAAATAAAGAAACAAATAATCAATAATCCTGAAATAGCTATGGAACCTGCAATTATGCATTTAAATTTTCTGTTTAGGTTCCAATTTTTTAAAAGTACACGATAAATTGCAAAGCCTGTCATTACCAAAAGATATAATATGGTAAAAGCGGGGTGTGGATTTTTAAAAATATATGTAAGAATATACCCTGCAAGAGTCAGTTGCACAGTCATACGAAAGCTGGCAGCAATTAATAGTTTACTCTGATTGATATGGCATTTTTTCATTATGTAAAGAACGATAAGCAGCAGCAAATAGATTAAAAGAAACTGCCAGATTTGTATTTCGATAATGGTATTCATAGCATTGTCCTCTTTTCCAGCATCACCACATAATCTGCGTATTTTTCTACTAAATCCTTATCATGACTTACAACAATAGACGTAATATTATTTTTTGAGCAAAAATCCTTGATTTGGGAAAAAAATTGATTTGCAGTTTTTTTGTCCAGTGCAGCAGATGGCTCATCAAGCATCAGAACTTTAGGCATAAAAGATAAGAAAATAGAAATAAACACCCTTTGCTTTTCTCCACCTGACATCGTGTCGCATTTTGTATCCAATGAAAAATCAGCACAGCAAAGGTCAAGGTACTCTTTCATTTTATCTTTACTGATAATCAGCTCGTCACGAAATTCATAATATGCTTTAAAGTTTTCTTCTATTGTACCATCAAATAAGAACACAGATTGTGACGCCAATACTACTTCTTTTCTTAATGCAATAGTATCCATATTATCTATATTTTCACCAATGTAAAAAACATTTCCTTTTGAGGCAGAAACTGTTGCGTTGAAGAGTTTCAGTAAACTACTTTTCCCGCAGCCACTCTCACCACAAATAAAAGTAACTTTGTTCATAGGAATGCCAATATCAGGGTAATCAATGATTTTTGCAAATTGCAAATTTGATGTTTGAAGTATATTCATAAATGTACCTCCTTGACCTTTTTTCTGTTATAAAGTATAATAATTATATCGAAATTCATTATCGTTTATCGTTATCGTGTTTCGATAACGATATTATATCACGGAGGATTAAAGAATGCAAGAACCTGTACTAAGAAGATTATTTTTAGGGTTTATTCAGATACACATATTACGTCACGCAAAAAAAGAGCCTTTTTTCGGCTCTTGGATGATAGAAGAATTGGAACATCACAATTATAAAATAAGCGCAGGTACATTATATCCTATCCTACACAATCTTGAAAAAAATGGATTGCTCTTTACGGAAAAGAAAACCGTTGCAGGAAAAGTAAGGAAATATTATGGAATAACCGATAAGGGAGAGCAGGTTTTATTTGAAGCAAATCAAAAGGTAAAAGAATTGATTAGAGAGTTATAAAGCACCAAACCAAGTTATTTTCATCCAATCAGATTATATAAATATCCTCACAAATCAGCATACTATAGAGAATTTGTGAATTTTGTATATTTATACTACCACATTTATAAAGTTTCTTCCACCAATATTTGTATTTTAAATTCGTATGTCTGTCGAATATCATTAATGAACTTTTTCCTTTCAAATATCCCATCCCTTCTGATACACTATACTTCGGTGATATTCTAATTAGCATATGTACATGGTCTTTACAACACTCTGCTTCTATTATCTCAACATCTTTTCTTTCGCAAAGCATTCTAAGTATTTCCCCTATATCTGCTTTCATTTTTCCATAAATACTTGCCTTCTGTATTTGGGGTGCAAAAACTATATGGTATTTGCATTCCCATGTTGTATGTACTACACTTGTTTTGTCCATAAAAAGGACATCTTCTTATACTTTTATGGGGCTTGCGGGCCAACACAATTATATTATTGAAGGTATCCTTTTTCTACTTTAAACTAAAGCTTTTTATTCTCACAGGCGTAGCCGGTGGTTTATTGTTTTTAAAACACCAACAGAAAAGGGATGTGATTTTGTTTAAATAACAACCCTCTGCACCGCTGTAACTTTCACGGCTTTTTATTTTTTGTGCAACATAATATCAATGATTTTCCTATCTACCTCAGCCATACCTTCCAGAGAAAGACAGGCAACGTTTTTAACCGTATCCTCGACTTTTTCGCTAATGATTCCATCTGTAGACTGAATACGACTATGATCCAGTGCATAAAGTGCAGAATAAACTGCTTCTCCTGCACAAGTTGCCAGCTTCAGCGCACAACCACCTTTTGCACCATCACAAATCATACCTGACAGACAACCCAGCATATTCTGCACAGCCCCGGAAACAGCATCTATATCTCCGCCCAAAAGCCAGGTGATAGCACCCGATGAGCCTGCTCCTGAAAGGGTTGCACCGCAAATTGGAGAAAGCCTGCCTACATGATACTTGATATATATGGTAATCAAAAGCCCCAGCATTTCGGCACGAAGCATTTTTTCTTCACCACAGTTTAAATGTTTTGCAACAACTGCAACGGGTAAGGTGGCTTCCAACCCCTGATTTCCACTGCCCAGAACTGTCATAACCGAACCATTTCCACCGCTCATACGGAAATCACAGGCTGCCGCAACCGTACTTTTTACGTCGGTTACCAAATCATTGCCCAAGCTGCCTTTTTCCATCAGGTACTTAAGAGAAGGACCGATACCCATAGCATATTTTTGTTTCATCCCCCATTCTGAAACACGCAGGTTCATATCCACAGCTTCTTTTAAAAATCTGATTTCTTCAATGTCCACTGTTTCTGCCATCTGTACAAAATCTTTAAATGTATATTTTGTAATATCAAAATCCACTGTTCCTTCTGCTGCTTGCAAATCCGTTGTGCAATCCATCAGAATTTCCCCATCCTTCTCAACCTTAACCAAATTGTCGTGCTTATCCACCGTAACGGTATGTGCTTTTTCGGTATCATTCATAGCAAAAACTTCAATATAAAACTGACTGCTATTTATGACATGTACTTCCACAAATCCATTTTTTACTAGTTCTTCTGCTTCTTCTACCTGACCATTTTTAATCTCGGAAAAAATCTCCATGGTATTATTCGGTTTGCTCAACAAAAAACCAAGAGCGCAAGCCAACTGAATTCCTGCTTTACCAGCATTCGGAATCATAACACTATAAGCATTCTTAAATATATTGGAACTTAGATGCATTTCTAAATGTGTTGCAGGTTTTTCCAAATACTTACAGGTTCTGGATACAGCTAAGCCGATTGCAACCGGTTCTGTACAGCCCAAGCTTGGTTTCATTTCACTTTTTATCAATTTGATTACTTTTTCCATCATAATAATACCCCCTTATAATTTGTTACTTAATATATACAGCAAAAATCATGCCAAGTTGCACTGTAAAAAAGCGGCATGTCTTATCTGCATAAACTTCTACTATTATTATCCCGTAACCGAATATCATGCGTTTCCTCTGCCCCTTACGTAAATATAACCTACATGACATTCTATTTATCAAATAAATTTTGCAAGATAATCATTGCATAAAATATCCCCCTGTCTTCTGCTTTATGTTACACAGAGAACAGGGGGATATAAGAATTTTTTCCCGATTATTCCAGATTAAGTTTGCGGTTCAGAATATAGTTTGTTAAGAAGAAATAAATTGCACAAAATACCAGTCCTATTGCAATAAATATCCAAATTAAACCATGATAAGTTGAAACAGAGTCGTAAAGCTTCAAATTTTCCATTTCAATGAAATTAGATATAAACTCCATGATCTTTACACCTGCAACATTCCCTAAGGTCTGGATACCAACGAATGCACCAATGGATGCCAATAACTTATGTCTGCTAAACATATGTCCAATCGCCAGAGAGAGATAAACCATCAGAACACCGCCTGCTAAACTAATCAGCAGGAGCAGGACGGTCTCAACCCCCATTGCATAGCCATCAATACCAAACTCCTTATGAAATAACAGTATAAGTTCTTTCAACCTATAGGAAAACTCCCAAATAAACTCCATACTGGCTATCATTAAAAACAAAGCAATGATGGTGACAATTCCGCTGATGATGAGCCATACGATAGAAACAGACATCTTGGTCAAGATATGCTGCCATGGCCTCACCGGCAGAGTAAACATCAAATAGCCTTCATCACCCAACAAGTTTTTGTAGAACCGCTGTATCATAACGATAAACGTCATGGCAAAAATCGCCGCAATGGTCATCATAAACAACGTCATGCCAATCGTGCTGGGAATTCCTTTGATTTCATTGATTCCCTTGTCACTAAGTCCTAGCAAAAAACGGTTGACGATTGCAAAAATCAGAAGTGCTCCGTACAGCGGAAAGAATAAGCGTGCAGTCGCCTTTATTTCATATTTAAACAATTTGCCTAACATTTGAATACCTCCCTGAACAATGCATCCACACTGCAGCCATGCTCCTCACGGATTTCATCTACCGTAGTGTGAAGCGCCAAATCCCCATTATTAATGAAAACAACCTCATCCAGCACTCGTTCAATATCAGAAATCAGGTGAGTGGATAGTATAACGGTCGCTTCCTCGCTATAATTTCCAATAATTGTGTTGAGAATATAATCTCTTGCTGCAGGGTCAACCCCACCGATTGGCTCATCCAGCAAGTAAAGCTCTGCATTACGGCTCATGACCAAAATCAGCTGTACCTTTTCTTTGGTACCCTTTGATAGAGTCTTTAGTCGGGCTTTGGGTTCAATTTGAAGATTTTGCAGCATTTCATATGCCTTTTTGTCATCGAAATCCTGATAAAAATCCTGAAAGAAAACGATAAGATCAGACACACGCATCCAGTCGTTGAGATAGGTTCGTTCCGGCAAATAGGATACTATGCTATGGGTTGCAGTACTTGGCACCTTTCCATCAATCAGTATCTCTCCCTTGCTTGGTGTAAGCAAACCGTTCGCAAGCTTAATCATAGTGGATTTACCGCTGCCGTTGGGGCCTAGAAGACCCACAATGCGACCTTTTCCGATGGTCAAATCCACATTGTTCAAGGCTTTTTTGCTTCCATAAACTTTGGAAAGCCCCTTACATTCCAAAATCGGACTATTTTCACTCATTTTTCTTCCTCCTTAGATAGTGATTCCATCAGATAGATGGTCTGTTTTTTGCTATAGCCTAATTGTTCCATTGTTTCAAAAAACATAGAAATTTGAGCTTTTGCCAGTATGTTTTTAATGTTTTCAATCATCTTCGTGTCCTCCGTAATGAACCTTCCGCTGGTGCGCTGAGAATACACCAATCCGCTTCGTTCCAACTCTGACAAGGCTCTCTGCATGGTGTTTGGATTGACGGCTGCATCCACAGCCAAATCCCGCACAGACGGCAGCTTTTCTCCCGCCGAGTAAACTCCAGATACAATACGAAGTTCTATCTGTTCTACCAACTGCAAATAAATTGGCCGATCTGCTTTAAAATCCCATGTCATATCCTCATCTCCCTTCCTACTGTATTAAGTACTTAATACAATGGTACATCTATACTCCTTATTTGTCAATAGTATTTGTAAAAATAATTTTTGCAGACAAAAAAACACCTAAAAAAGGTGTCAGACTATCAAAAAATATATAAAACTGTGGGTATTGCCCATACTGGAACTTTCTCTTTTTTATAAAAAAGGCAAAACTTCGACAGATAAATCAAACAAGTATGATTTCTAAAGAGAAACGTAGTTTTTAGATGAAACCCTTATGGCGGTTTGGAGGTAAAACTGTAAAACGGGGGTGTAGACTTTATCTACACCCTGCGATTTTATTGACTCACTGAAGCACCTAAAAAAGGTGTCTTTTTATTTCAAATTCTCACCCATGAGAAAGCATTGCAATATCAATCATTTTTTATGTCTTTTTAGGGGGAAAACAATGGCATTTCTCATTTTCGAAAAAAAATCTCATTTATGAGAAATATTTTTTTATAGTAAATCATATTTTCCTAGTTTCCGATACAAAGTAGCGCGGCTGATTTTCAACGTTTTCGCTAATTGATTTTTTTCTTCTACCGTTGTGTTTTTTTTCACCAAATTGGTCAGTACTCTTTTTTCGTACTCCTTCATAATATCTTCCAGTGACCAGTCCGAATAGCCTTTATTGGATTTAAAAATAATGTAATCAGGCAAATCGGACAGTTGTATGTGTTCTCCCTCTACAATGTTCGCCAGGTATTCTAAAATGTTTTTCAATTCACGAATATTTCCGGGCCATCCATAGCCCAAAAGTGCCTCTTTCGCCTCTGTAGAAACAGAAACAATGTTTTTATTCAGCTTTTGATTATAGTACGCAATATAATGTTCAACCAATGGCGGAATGTCTTCTCGCCTTTTCCGCAGAGGGGGAAGCTCCATAGGGATAATATTGAGCCGATAATATAAGTCTTCTCGAAATTTTCCTTCCTCAACCATTTGTTCGATATTTTTATTGGTAGCACAAATCACTCGAATATCTATGGGAATTGGCTTTTTCCCACCTATCCGTTCCACCTTATTTTCTTGTAAAACGCGAAGAAGCTTTGTCTGCACAGGAAGGGGCATATCCCCGATTTCATCAAGAAAAATAGTGCTTTTATCTGCCAGCTCAAATTTACCGATAGAACCACGCTTTTTCGCTCCTGTAAAAGAGCCTTCTTCATAGCCAAAAAGTTCGCTTTCCACAAGATTTTCAGGAATGGCTGCACAGTTAATGGAAATCATTAGTTTTTCTCTTCTCTCACTCAAGGAATGGATTGTCTTCGCCAAAATTTCTTTACCCGTACCGCTTTCTCCCCTAATAAAAACAGTAGAATCGGTTTTTGCAACTTTTTTTGCAATCTTCATAACTTCCTGCATTTTAGTACTGTTTCCCACAAAGGAACAATTCGCTTCTGTGTTACGAATCACTTTAATCTGCTGTTCCAGTTTATCATTGGCCTCAGTAGTATATATTTTGCTTTCGATGAGAACACTCATATACTTCAGAAATTCTTCCAGTTTACTTCTGTTTTTCAGCAGGGCTTCCCGTTCTTTCTCTCGAAAAGCGATAATAGAAATGATACCTACCACAGCATTATTTTGAAAAATAGGATAAGCAAGGTTTGCCAATTCCTTGCATTGGGCACGTTTTTCACAAGTACTGCACATCTCTTCCTCTAATACATTTTTGATGATACCGCTGCGCCCTGTTTCCAAAACACGATTAAAAAAGGAATCATGGGCAATGGTATTTCCGATTTCTTTTTGATAATCTCCGGTACCTGCAACACGCACCAGTTCATGATCTACAATCGTAACATCCGACTCCAAAATAGAAGCAATCGCCTTCACATATGCTTGTATAAAGGATTGAATTTTCATCAATGATGTCATGGCAAACCTCCTTCCTTATTTTCTGCTTTTATTTCAGTATATCCTCAAAAATAAGGAAAAGCAACGTCAATTCATTCAAAGAGAATATATTTGTCTTTTGCTTGTTACAAAGATAAAAAAGACTATTCCTGTAAAATCTACAGAAACAGCCTTTTTTATTTTTATCGATACAAATCAAAATCTCCGTCTGCGGCGTGATGACCGTAACGAATAATGAGAACGTCTGCGGCGGTTACCCATGATTCTCATTATAAGGAAAATAATGATAAGGATTACTATAATTACTCCAAAAACAATTAGCCCTTTTACAGAGAAAATATGAGAAAAAAGATTTTTAAAGAAATATTTCAGTGTATTTCCGATGGTACGTTTTTGTATTTCAGAAGCAGCATAGATTTTTACTTTTTTTACTGTTTTTCCGTCAAGCTCATAAGAAACAGTACCTACTTCCGCTCCTTTGGCAATCGGTGCTTTTAATCGTATTGTCGTATCATTTTTATCTTTGTTTGCAGCAACCAAATCTGCATTGTAAGTCACTACCTTTTTTAGTTTGTTAATATCATCGGTAGCCATATATTCTTTCACATCATTTTTGACAACAACATCCAAGGTATCTCCGCCCAGACGGTTATGGTGAGCCAATGCTACTGATTCAACAACTTCGCCGGCTTTTTCCAATTTTGCAAAGTCAAAATGATTGAATCCGTATTCAAAAAGGTTTTTCGCATCCAGCCAGCGATTTGGATCAGGAGATTTGAAAATGATGGCAATTAGGGTTTTTCCATCTTTTTCTGCTGCCGCCGCTACACAATGCCCTGCTTCATCCGTAAAACCTGTTTTAATGCCAATAGCATATTCATACTGGTATTCATTATCGGTAATAAGCAAATTATGACTTTTCCAGTTATAATTCTGTACCTTTAGGGTAGTATCCTGCTCCAGAGAATTTCCTGCACCATCGCCGGAAAAACTCTTTTCGGCAGCAATTTTCCGAATGGTTTTGTTTTTCATAGCTGTTCTTGCAAACAACGCCATATCGTAAGCAGACGTATAATGCTCCGCTTCATGATAACCATGGGCATTTGAAAAATGCGTATCCTTTGCTCCTAATTTTTTCGCTTTTTCATTCATCAGTCCTGTAAAAATCTTTTCGCAGGCTTCATAAGACAAAGACTCGTCATTTTTCACCTTTTTTGCCACTGCCGCCGCCAGTACATTTGCAGAATCGTTGCCAGATGGAATGATTAACCCTCGTATCAGATTTTCAACAGACAGCGTTTCTCCTTTTTCATGTCCTGCTTTACTGGAGTCTAATGTGACTTCATTGATTTCTTCACCGACAGTTATCAGAGCATCAGGATTAAAATAGTCCAATGTCACCAAAGCTGTTAGTATTTTTGTCATACTTGCCGGATACATTTTTTTATGAATATCTTTTTTATAGATTACCTTTCCTGTTGTTGCCTCCAATAGAATTGCTGATTCTGCCGTAACTGTGGGTTCTGTTACAGCAAATGCTGTTGTATTGAGCAGCAAAACAAAGGTAAGCATCGACGTTAGCAGCTTACAAAACTTCCTTTTCATAATGACCTTCCTTTCTTTTCATTTTCATTCTAATACTAAAATAATGAAGCAGCACACATACGCTTCCCTATTTCTGTTCTATCCGTAAAACACCTTGGTCCACCATGGTTTGCAGTCCTATAATTACTCCAATTTTTCCATGGTGCCAAGTCAGGCCACCCTGCATAAAAACATTGTAGGGCGGTTTGATTGGGGCATCAGCACTCAGTTCTATGGAAGAACCCTGTACAAAAGCACCTGCCGCCATAATAACGGGGCAGTCATAGCCCGGCATATCCCAAGGCTCCGGCGTAACATAGCTGTCCACCGGCGCACCCTTTTGGATACCCTGACAAAAAGCAATCACTCTTTCCGGTGTTTTCATTTGAATCAGCTGGACAATATCCGCCCGCTTTTCTTTGGTTGTGGGCATAACCGTAAATCCAAGGTCTTCAAATAATTTTGCTGTGAAAATTGCTGTTTTGATACTTCCGGCCACTACCTGTGGTGCAAGAAAAAGCCCCTGAATAAATGAGGTTGTTACGCCCAATGTGGCACCTACTTCCTTTCCCAAGCCGGGAGATGAAAGCCGATAAGCCGCATTTTCCACATATTCCTCTTTCCCAACAATATATCCGCCAATGGGTGCAAGGCCTCCCCCAGGATTTTTGATGAGAGAACCAACAGCCAAGTCTGCACCTACGTCCGTAGGCTCCATGATTTCCACAAATTCCCCGTAGCAGTTATCCACCATGCAAATCACGTCTTTTTTGATGTTTTTGATAAAGGCAATTAACTCCTTAATCTGTGCCACAGTAAGGGAAGGCCGCCATTCATAGCCTTTGGAACGCTGAATGGTTACAAGCTTTGTTTTTGCGTTTAATGCCTTCTCGATTCCGTCATAGTCAAAGCCATAATCAGGCAAAAGGTCTACTTGACGGTAGGTGATACCATATTCACTTAAAGAACCTCTCTCCTTGCGAATACCGATAACTCCCTGCAAGGTATCATAGGGCACACCCACAGGGGAAAGAATTTCATCACCCGGCCGAAGATTCCCCGCCAATGCAACTGTTAGTGCATGGGTGCCTGAAATAATTTGGGGACGTACGAGCCCTGATTCCGTATGGAACACATCCGCATAGATTTGCTCCAAGGTATCACGTCCCAAATCGTTGTAACCATAGCCAGTTGTAGCGGCAAAATGTATATCGCTCAATTTATTTTTTTGCATAGCCGATAGAACCTTTAACTGATTATACTCTGCAATACGGTCTACTTCAAGGAACTGGTTTTCGATTTCTTTTTCTTTCTCCAAGCTGTAACGCAGAACTTCATCGCTGATGCCGAACTGGTTTTTTATAAAATCATATAAAGCTTTCATTTTTATTCGCTTCTCCCAATATCTCTAAACGATTTAAATAATCTAAAATGTCTTCCATCACTGTTTCTTCTTCTGCCAGTGTCAAATCCAGCCAAAGGCCTTCCGTCTGTCCTTTGAACCAGGTCAACTGACGTTTTGCAAAGTGACGGGTATTTTTTTTCAACTCCCCCACAGCCTCCTCCAAGGAAGTATCCCCTTTCAGGTAAGGAATCAATTCTTTGTACCCAATCCCCTGCATGGAAATAAGGTCAGGTGTATAGCCTTTCTCCAAAAGCCCTTTTACTTCTTCTAAAAGCCCTGCTTGGAGCATAAGATCCACCCGAAGATCAATCCGTTCATAAAGCTTTTGCCTATCCATGTTCAAAATAAGAAATGCCGTTTGATAAGGCGACTTCTTCTGTTTTTGTTCTACATTATGGTCTGAAAGCCTTTTGCCTGTGAGATGGTAGTATTCCAATGCACGAGTTACTCGTTTTACATTATTGGCATGGATAAAAGACGCATATACAGGGTCAACAGCTTTCAATTTTTCATAAACAGCTTCTACCCCTTTTTCTTCTGCCAGCTGATACATTTCCGTACGAAAAGAAAAATCATTTTCTGTTTCTGTAAAATCCGTGTCATAAACCAAAGCATTGATATAAAAACCTGTGCCGCCAACCAAAATAGGAATGTTTCCTCTCTCCCAAATTTCCTTCATGTATTTTTTTGCTTTCTGCTGAAAGACCATCACATTAAATTCTTCATGAGGATATAGCTCATCGATAAGATGGTGGGGAATCCCATCCATCTCCTCCCTCGTCGGTTTTGCAGTACCAATATCCATATATTTATAAACCTGCATAGAATCGGCAGAAATGATTTCTCCT
>CAZCDP010000035.1:10825-11612 GCA_964497675.1 uncultured Candidatus Epulonipiscium sp. | reverse complement strand
TTATCACAGGTAAAAAGCACACCCACACCCTGTTCTGCCAACTTCCCTACGGCTTCTTTGTTAAGACCGTAGCCCTCCTGCTGACGATGAGGCACATAATACATAACATCAGCATCACATAGCTTTAAAGCCTTATATAAAATCGATGTACTCATGACTCCGTCCACATCATAATCACCGTACACTGCAATTTTTTTTCTTGTTTCAATGGCATTCCTAATCAGTTCCAGTGCCTTTTTCATATCCTTCATTAAAAAAGGACTGGAGATGTTTTTTAAATCCCCTGTTAAAAAAGACATGGCACCACTATAGGTACCAATACCCCGATTGGCCAAAACACAAGCTGTAGCCTTTCGAATTCCCAAAGCCTTTGCCATAGCCCCAACATTTACCTTTGTCCGTTTTAGCATCCAACGTTTCATGTTTTCTCCCCGCTTATATCAAACATATAAAAAAGACAGGAGTACGGTTCTATGCCGTTTCTCCTGTCTTCTATCATTTTTTTATTGTTTTTCTCGCTTTGGTAATAACATATACCAAACAGAGCCTGAGAGAAACATAGAAGAATAAGCACCGCTGATAATACCTATTATCATTGGGAGTGAGAAATCCTTGATGGACTGTACACCCAATACATAAATCGCACCGATGGTAAACAGCGTTGTCAAAGAAGTATTGATGGAACGTCCCAATGTCTGTGAAATACTCTTGTCGATTTTCTCTGCTACCTGGTTTCTTCTGAACTTGGAACCATTTTCACGAATTCTGTCAAAAATAACTATGGTAG
>CAZCDP010000035.1:1649-10815 GCA_964497675.1 uncultured Candidatus Epulonipiscium sp. | reverse complement strand
GTTGATGGAATAACCCAAAATGGTCAGAATTACCGCAATAAAAGCATTATTGATGGGAATTCTAAAAATCGCATAAGCTGCTATAACCACCAGCACATCATGGAGCAGAGCAATAATAGCACTTCCCCCTGCTCGGAAATCCTTGAATCGTATGGAAATATAAACCAACATAGCCAGACAAGCAATGATAGTCGCTTTTACAGCCGCTTTTTGCATTTCGCCACTGACCGTAGCACTGACATCCGCAGTAGAAAGGACATTGGCTTGTTTATATTTTGTTTTAATGGCATCTGCGATTTTTTTTCTTGTTCCACCATCAACAGACTGCATTTTGATAGCTACTTCATCTGTTCCGATTATTTTTTGAATCTGGGGACTTTTTTGTCCTGTTTCTTCTTTAATAATAGCTGCAATATCATCATTGTTAAACTCTTCCCCAACAGCTACATTCATAGAAGTACCACCGGTAAATTCGATGTCTAAATTCAGCGCACCTCTTCCGGCGCTTGCATTTACAATCATAGCGATAATTCCGGCCAAAATAACTATGATTGATATTGCAAAATATTTTTTTCTGTTTTCTACAATATTCATTATTTCCGCCTCCTTATTTCGCTCTTAATCCATAAAGTTTTGGGTTATTGATACCGATTGCGATAAAGCCCTTTAATATGATTCTTGTAACAAAAAGAGCTGTAATCATCGAAATCACAATACCAATTATCAATGTCTGTGCAAACCCTTTTACAGTTCCCGTACCAAGCCAGAACAGAACACCTGCCGCAATCAATGTGGTAATATTACCATCCAAAATAGCCGGCAATGCTCTGGAAAAACCTTTATCTACAGCAGAACGCAATGTTTTCCCTGCAATCAGTTCTTCTTTCATTCTTTCAAAGATAACGACGTTGGCATCCACTGCCATACCAATAGAAAGGACAATACCTGCAATACCCGGCAATGTCAGTGTAACGTTGAACAAGCTCAAAGCCAAAAGTTCCAGTCCGATATAAATTACCAAAGCCCAGTCTGCCGCCAGCCCCAGCACCTTGTACATAACAAGCATAAAAAGCAGTACCAAAACAATACCGACAACACCCGCTCTTAAGCCTGCAGAAAGGGCATTCTCACCCAACTTCGCACCCGTGTCTTCCATCTGAATCACCTTCAAGTTGAAAGGAAGGGAGCCTGCTCTAATGAGAGCAGCCGTTCTTTCTGCCTCTTCCGGTGTAAATTTTCCGGTAATGATTGCCTTGCCGTCTTTGATGACAGAATTGACTGTTGGTGCACTGACAACCTCATTATCCAACACAATAGCAATCTGTTTGTTCAAATTCTGGGCTGTCGCTTCTGCAAAAAGCTCTGCACCTTGCTTATTGAATTCCAAGGCAACATAAGGCTGTGCTACGCCACCCTTGTCTGCTGCGCCCACTTCCTTGGCTGCATGGGAAACCATATCACCTGTAAGCAGTACCTTCTTGTTTTCGTCCACAAACAAAAGCTGTGCAGTCTGTCCAATTTGCTGAATGGCTTCCTCTGCATTTTCTACACCGGGAATATCCACACGCAGACGTTTTTCCCCTTCACGGGCAACCTCAGCTTCCGTCCAATTATTCCAATCCAATCTACCTTGAATCAGGGATATAGCAGCAGACATTTCTTCGTCTGTTACAACCTCCTTGTCCGCTTCATACACAATATGTACGCCGCCGCTCAGGTCTAAACCCTGTTTGATATTGGAGATACTTAATTTTTTATCCGCTCCCACGCCCTGATAGGACACAGCGCCAAGCACAATCGCTATGACCAACATTAGCAGGAGAGAAAAAGTACCCTTGCCTTTCATAATAAATCCTCCTTTGAAAAAAACGTTATAAAACCAAAAGTATTATAAGCCCTCAAGTTCTGGTACGTCAACCCATTTGTAAAAATTACCAATATATTTCACTATTTACTCCAAAAATTCCTTTGCTTTTATCATGATTGCACATTCCACACGCTTTTTCTGCAATTCACACCCGATTTTATAAGGACTCATAATACTGCCGCTAAACTGGTAGGCATTGGCTGCACATCCACCGCTGCAATAAAATTTTGCCCAGCAATTTTTACACTCTGGCTTCGCATAGACATTGCATTTTGAAAATTCTTCTCGTAGCCCTGTATTCTGTACACCATCATAGACCGTACCCATTTTAAATTCCTCAAGCCCTACAAATTGATGACAAGGATACAGGTCACCACTAGGGGTCACTGCAAGATATTCTGTTCCGGAGCCACAGCCTGCCAGACGTTTCATAACGCAGGGTCCTCCGCTCAAATCAATATTAAAGTGGAAGAAATTAAAATCATTTCCTTTTTGCCGCCTTTCGTAAATTGCTTTTGCCAGCTTTTCATATTCCTCAAAAATTACTGGAAGGTCCTCATTCCGCAAAGCATAAGGCATGTCCGCACTTGCAACCACCGGTTCCACCGAAATTTGCTGAAAGCCCAAATCCGCAATATGCATGACATCCTTATAAAAATCCAGATTATATCTGGTAAAGGTTCCTCTCAGATAATAGTCTGTCTGGTTTCTGCTTTCTGCCGCTTTTTGGAATTTCGGTACAACAAGGTCATAGCTGCCCTGTCCGCCCGCACGGGGACGCATACGGTCATGTACCTCCTTCCGTCCATCCATGCTCAGTACCAAATTGTGCATATGTTCATTGATAAAAGCCAGCTTCTCATCATCCAAAAGTACCCCGTTGGTGGTAATGGTAAAACGGAATTTTTTATCATAATGCTTTTCCAATTCCCTACCATAATAAACCAGTTCCTTCACCACCTCGAAATTCATCAAGGGTTCCCCGCCAAAAAAGTCCACTTCCAGATTTTTTCTGGAGCCGGAGTTTTTGATAATAAAGTCAAGAGCTGCCTTTCCTACTTCCAGACTCATCATTTCACGTTTACCATGGTACTCTCCCTCTTCTGCAAAGCAGTACTCACATTTCAGATTGCAGTCATGAGCAACATGAAGGCATAACGCCTTTACCACAGGATTTCTTCTGTCCATTGCAGGCAGAATATCTTCATAATCATCTACCGTAAAGAGCATTTCCGCCTCTTTTAAAGCCAAAATCTCTTCCAACGCCTCTGTCAGCTGATTTTCGGAATATTTTTCAGAAAATTTACTTTTTATCGCATCTTCTGTCATTTCCTCATAAAAATCCACCAAATCATAAACTACGTCATCTACTACATGAACCGCACCGCTGTTAACGTCCATTATGACATTGACGCCGTTTTGCCGAAACTTATGTATCATTTAAAATTCCTCCTACGCAGATTGTAAACCATCTGAAAATCCGTTGCTTTTTTCATTCATTTCATCCGTTCTGAATCATTTTTCTATTCTTGTAAGACAAAAGAAAGGAGAAGCCACAGCTTCTCTCTTCCACCTCATTTTGCAATCAAAAGAAAGGCTGCTTTTTCATAATTCACAGAAAAAGCAGCCTTTCTGCTTCCATTCATAGTACAGTATGTACGCCGTTCTTATTTGTTTTCACAGGACTGGTTTGCTACTGTGCAAGATGTTTTACAAGCAGATTGACAAGATGTCTGACATTCACCGCAACCGCCCGTCGCAATGGTTTTTTTCAACATAGCTGTTTTTAATGTTTTTATATGCTTCATGTTATTTTACCTCCTTAGAGTTGAAAATTTTGCTCATTTACCATAACATTATAGCACAAAAATACTAATTTGAAAAGTAGCTTTATGATTTTTTCATATTTATTCCCAATATACCTCCGATACCGCCTCCGGCTATGGCAACCAAAAGCATTGTCAGCTTTATCGTTTGCAAACCAAAGCCGTTGCCAGCAACCCCTTGTAATAAAAATAAAATAACTCCATAAACAAGCCCTGCCAAAATACCCCAGAGAATTCCTCTGCTGTTGGCACACTTTGCCCAATCAAATCCTGCCACAGCCGCTGATACTGCTGTACAAATCAGTGCTACCATGGGGATTTTTTCCTCGGAAATACCCGTATACGTTAGAAGAAGCCCATAAGCAATAAATACAATACAGGTAATAGCGTAGGCTACCGCCAATCCTTTCAGCATAGCTACTGACTGAGATCTGCTCTTTTCTTTCCCTTTTTTCTTAGGCTGTTTTTTCTTTTCCGTTTTTTTATTCACAATAATTCCCCCTGCTTTTTTGTACTATTCTATGGCAGGAATTTTTCATTTATGCCATTTGCTTTTCCAAGGAAAACATGATTAAATAAAGATAAAAGAAAAGAAACCCTAGGAGGTGGCAATATGCCGAAAGAAAAAATAATTGATCTTCACACCCATTCCTATTATTCTGATGGAACCTTTTCCCCGCAAGGTCTGGTAATTTTGGCGAAACAGCAGGGACTTTTCGCCCTCGCCCTCACAGACCACGACACAATCGATGGTTTGGCCCTTTTTCATGAAGCAGGTAAAGAACATGGCATCGAAACCATCAGTGGTATCGAATTTGGTGCTCTTTATGAAAAATATATTAAAACGGAAATTCATATTGTCGGCCTTTGCTTTGATGAAACCTCCCCGGCACTTCTAGGAAAAATGGATTTCATGTTCCATGCAAGGAAGGAAAGAAACCAAAAAATGGTGGAAAAACTATGCTCCATCGGTCTGCACCTTACCATGGAAGAACTGGAACAAAATGCAGGCGGCGAAATTATCACCCGTGCTCATTATGCCAATGTTCTGCTAAAAAAAGGATATGTTAAGACGAAAACAGAGGCCTTTCAACGCTATATTTCACCGGGCTGCCCAGGCTATGTAGAACGGGAATTTCTTACGCCGAAGCTGTGTATCGAAACCATCAAAAACGCAGGCGGCGTAGCTATCTTAGCCCATCCCACCCTGTACTCCATGAATTATCTTCAAATTGAAACAATGTGCCATGAATTACAGGGCTATGGTTTAGACGGCATTGAAGCAGCATATTCTACTTACAGCCATGAACAAGAACGAGAAATTAAAAAAATAGCTAAAAAACTGGGGCTTGCACTTAGCGGCGGCAGTGACTTTCATGGTGCCAACAAACCTGATATCCAGTTGGGCATTGGCAGGGGAACTCTGAAGGTACCTTATCATTATTTGAAAGAACTGCAAAACCGAACAAAAAATTCAATACTTTAATGTTTCATTGCAAACTCTACTCACTTCTTAAAAAAAGAGGGTAGAGAAATTTTACAACGTGAGAAACAGAACTCTATTTTTTGTTATAACTGAAATCCTATGTCCTTTCAGGCTCTTCTTCCTTCTGTACGATACTCCAAAAATCCTCCGCCTTCTTATTTTTCAGTTCTCGATAACCTCCCTGACCTCCTAAAGGCTCGAAACGGCAAAGCGACTGATAGCTGCAATAGGTACAGGGTACCTGGTTTTCCTTTTTAATAGGACTTGGTGCAATTTCCCCTTGCAAAATGCTGTCCCCCATTTCCCGTACCTTCTCTCCGGCAAAGGTCATGAGTTTTCCATAGCTTTCCTCATCAGCCACATCTGCACCGCCTTTTTTATAACTGCCGTCTTTATTCACCGTAACAGGGATAATGGCAGAACTGCCTTGGGAAAGCCCTTCCTCACCGCTATCGAATATATTGTCCATGCCCTTGATAACATCCGCATCATCCAACACAAGACCTGACATCCGCAGTTCTCGAAACAGGGTGTCATAAATTTCTTCTGACGACATTTCCTTTTTCATTTTAACAGAAGGGTCTTTCACACGGAAATAAAATACACCACCAGGCTTCAGCCTTCTTTCTTCTTCCGCTCCACAGGTTTTTAAAAAAGCATCCATATAAATCAAAAGCTGTAACTGCAATCCATAATAAATGTCACAGAAACTGAATTCCTTATTTCCAGATTTATAGTCGATAATTTTTACATAACGACTGCTGTCCTTATCCAAAACATCCACACGGTCAATTTTCCCCTGAAGTACAAGCCTTTCTCCACCGGAAAGTGTAATGATGATGGGTGGCAAAACTTCCTTCATACCAAAACCGATTTCATATCCATAGGGACGAAAGTCCCCCTTTTTCATGTGTTCCGTTAATGTCCATGCTGCCCGTTTCGAAATCCGTTTTAGCCGCCGAATAAGATATTGATTGGCAGCAGTATCCAGCAATACTTCATTTCCCAGCTTTGGTGCTGCTTCTTCCACGGCACGCTCAATGATAGCTTCCGTTTCTTCCTTTGTCATATCCTTCCAATTCAGATGTTCTTCCTCCAATGTTTGTGCAAATACCTCCAGCACCTCATGAAACAACATCCCCAAATCAGGAGCATGAAGCTGATACAGCTTCCGTTCCTCTGCTTTCAGACCATATTCTGCAAAATAAGCAAAGGGGCAAGTGGCATACCGTTCCAACTTAGAAACACTGGAAACCAGCTCTTGCCCATACATTTTTTTCACAGTTTTCTGTGACAACCGTTCCTGTCTGCCTTCTGCTGTCAAACCCTCCTTCAGCATCCGCAGTTTTTCTTTCCACTGCCCATGACTTTCATAATAGCTGTAAATATCTTTCCAGATTTCTGCCATACCACCGTCCCCTGTGCCTTTTCGCATCTCCTGACCAAGCCCATGGAAGCAGTCATCCGCTGTTGTAATGGTTTCCCCCGTTTCTTCCACCTCTTCAAGAAGGGGAAAAAGCATTTTCATCCTGCTAACTAGAGAAGACGGTCGCAATGCCTTTCCTTCCAAATCTCCAGTACAGTAACTAAAATATAGACGGGAAGAAGGCTTTGTAATTCCACGATAAATCAGATATTGTTCTTCAAAGGCTCGTCGTTTTCCGCCGGAAGCCAGTTCCATACCTGTCTGTTCCAACGCTTCCCGTTCTTCATCGGAAAAAATACCCTGTGCCCCTCCGGGCATGGGAAGCACTCCTTCATTGACCCCCAAAACAAATAACGCCTTGATTTCCGGCAATCTTGTTCGTTCGATATCTCCAATCAGGATACTGTCTGCCGTGGGGGGTATGATACCCATATCACTTTTCACCAAACCAGCTTCCAGAATTTTTGCAAACTCCGAAACCGTTATTTCTTCCTCACCCAGAATTTGCACCATTTTTTCCAGCAGATTAACAAGAATACCCCAAATCTGCTGATGTTCTCCTGCCTTGGTACCATTTCCTTTCTCCCACGCTTTTTCTGCCCAGTCCTCAAGCTGTTCTGCCACATGAAGGGTATTGAGAAGCTCTGTCAAAAAAACGGCCATATCTTTCAGCGGATATTTTTTATTTCGCTTCACCCCTTCATAAAAAGGCCGTAAAGGTGCCAGCACCCGTTCCTTTAATGTATTGATTCTTGCCTTCTCTTCTTCCATTCCTTCCCGAAAGCCATATTCCCATGTTTCTTTGTGCCATTTAAAGCCTTTGATTCCATAGGCAAGAACATAATTTTCCAGCAAATCTGTTTCTTCTCGTTCCACAGAGGCAAGCCCTGTTTTTAAATATCGAAATACACTTTCATAGGTAAAATTATAAACCAGAATATCCACTGCACTACGCACAAATTCAATCAATGGGTGGGAAATAATCTCCCGTTTTGCATCTATAAAATATGGAATATCATATTCCCGTAAAATCCCTCGCAAGCTCTTTTCGTAGTCTCCCATGGAATTCGTCACAATAGCAATTTCCCGAAACCGCAGCCCCTCATCCCTTACCAAATCGATAATTTTTCCAGCTGTATACCGTATTTCATCATACTTATTAGCAGCGGCAAAAAGAGAAATTCCCTCTAATTTGTCACTGGTTCTTCCATAATAATAAAAATAGTTTTTTTCTAAAAATTGCAACGCTCCAATTTCCGTCCTTCTATTTTCCTCCAATACCAAAGGCGGCAAAATTTTAATTCCTTCTTCCAAAGCTATTTTCTTTAGCTTCTGTGCTGTCAAAAAGGGTTCAAAAAATGGTGCAGACAAAGGCAAGTTTTTCTGGTGCAAGCTATATTCGTCCATAGTCAGCGTGATGTTGACCTGTTTTGCCAACCGCAAAAGCTGCCCTACAACCCGATATTCCTGTGGAGTAAATCCGTAAAATCCATCCACCCAAATCTCCGTTTCTTCCATACTTTCCGTACCCGCCAGACGTCCTGCCAAAAGGTCTAGCAGCTCATCGCCGGAAATATACTCGTTTTGTAAAAAATCAAGATAACCTTTATAAATAATCTTTAAATCACCCAGCTTACCTCGAACTGTCTGACTTAGACCTTCCTCCTTTTCCCGTTCTTCCAGTTGTTCCAGACGGATATGATACTGAAATAATTCCGTTATGGTCAAATCAAGCTGTTCCACAAAGCCCTGCTTGTCAATGGTTTTTCGGAAGTAATTCAGACTTTCCTCCTGCTCTAACAATATTTTACGCAAAGCCATCGACTTTCCTATATCACCTAAAGGAACCTTTTTCCCAACACCTTTTTTTGAAAAAACACGATGGGCCAATCGCCCAAAGCTCAAAACCTCCCCTTGGAGGATTCCTTTTCCTTTTGTCCTCTCAATCAAATCCCGTTCTGCTTGGGAAGAGTATTGCTCCGGTACAATAAAGATAAGACGCCCCTTTTGTTTTCCTTGTCTTTCCGCAATTTCCCTCATACAGGTTTCTGTTTTTCCCGTACCGGAACGCCCGATAATGAGCCGCAGTCCCATACAATCCCCTCCTTTGTTACTAAGCATACTGAAAAAAAACGATTTTTTCAAGGCTGACTTGTCTTTCGGCATAAACATTTATTAAGATTCATAAATTATGGTAATGATATTATATAGGAGGAACAACAATGAGCGGAACAAAATTTATGGTCATAAAATTTAAGGAATTGCTAAAAACCGCTATTTTTGCAGTATTGGGTGTCATCATTATTATAGGATTGATTTATTTTTTCCTGCCCAAAACAGACCGAAGCGCAAAATACGAACCAGGTGTCTACACATCTGAATTCGCCCTAAACGGAGAAACTGCCCAAATCGAAATTACGGTAGACAGCAAAAAAATCAAGTCCGTGGAACTAACGAATTCCTCGGAAGCAATGCCTATTTTTTACCCCCTTATTGAAACGACCGCAAAAGAACTGGGAACAGAAATTGTGAAAAATCAATCTTTGAATGTGGAAATCTCC
>CAZCDP010000035.1:0-1639 GCA_964497675.1 uncultured Candidatus Epulonipiscium sp. | reverse complement strand
CAAGGGTTGCAACAAGCAGAAGTGAGTAAAAAATCTACATAAACACAAAAGGGTGCAGAAAATCTCTACACCCCGTTACTTTAAGACGCAAGCCGTCTTAAAGTAGATACTGTATGTTAAAAGCTGATTTCTTCGTACAGGGCTACGCCCCTAGAAATCAGCTTTTTCTGTGCTACGGTGGAAATTAATTTCCCCTTCGCAAGCTTTGGCTGAATTTAGGGTTTGTCTTCGGTCTGACGAAAGGGTGCAGAAAATCTCTGTGCCCTTTATTATCACGTTCTTTTATTTGTAAAGCCGACGAAAAATTTCTTATTTCTTCATCTGCAACAATCTTTCTTCCACCTGTACCAAGATTGCTCTGTATTTTTCTCCTTTTGCCTTTTCTTCATCAATGACTTTCTGCGGTGCTTTCGCAACAAATCCATGATTACTCAATTTTTTCTCTACACGCTCTATTTCTTTTTGCATTTTTTCTTTTTCCTTTGAAAGACGTTCTATTTCTTTTTCAATGTCTACTAACTCTGCAAAAGGCATATAGATGACAGCATTATGGATAACAGCGGAAACAGCATCCTCTCCAATCCCCGTCTTATCACTCTGAATTACGACATCACTGGCAAAAGCCAATGTCTTAAAGAACACTTTTGATTTTTCGAAAATTTCCAGAACCTCATCATTGTCAGAAACAACGAACACTTTCGCCTTCTTGGAAGGTGCAACATTCATTTCTGCACGGATGTTTCGGATATTTCTGACTGCCTCTTTAATCGTATCGATTTCTTTTTCATTTTCTTTGTTGTTCCACTCCTCTTTGAAAACAGGCCACTGGGAAATCATGATACTTTCTTCGTCGCTCTGGATATGCTGGAACAGTTCTTCTGTAATAAAAGGCATATAAGGATGGAGGAGTTTCAAGGCGTTAATCAGTACTGTTTTCAGTGTCCACAACGCTGCTTCTCTCGTATCATCCTCTATGTTGTAAAGGCGTGGTTTCACCATTTCGATGTACCAGTCACAATATTCATCCCAAAGGAAGTCGTGTATTTTCTGTACGGCAAGGCCCAACTCATAATGCTCCATATTCTCTGTAACATCCTTTGCCAGAGTATTGATTTTTGATAAAATCCATCTATCGGCAGAAGTCAGCATCAGCAGTTTATTTTCCGTCTTTTCTTCCAAATTCATGAGGACAAAACGGGAAGCATTCCACAGCTTGTTTGAGAAATTGCGGCTGGCATCCAGCCTCTCCCAATAAAATCTCATATCATTACCCGGTGCGTTCCCTGTAATCAGCATAAGTCGGAGAGCATCCGCACCGTATTTTGAAATAACCTCCAGTGGGTCAATACCATTGCCCAAAGATTTAGAAAATTTTCTGCCCTGTTCGTCACGAATCAGACCATGGATAAATACATCTTTGAAGGGAATTTCGTCCATTTGTTCCTTGCCCGAAAATACCATTCGTATAACCCAAAAGAAAATAATATCATAAGCGGTTACCAAAACACTGGTCGGGTAGAACTGTTTCAGTTCCTCTGTATTTTCCGGCCAGCCCAGTGTAGAGAACGGCCAAAGCGCAGAGGAAAACCAAGTATCCAGTGTATCTGTATCTTGAATCAAGTCTTCACTAGCACAGTTA
>CAZCDP010000034.1:218-11890 GCA_964497675.1 uncultured Candidatus Epulonipiscium sp. | reverse complement strand
ACTTGTGGTTACGGTTGCAGCGACCTTTTCACCCATGGCAGCCATTTCCTTTATGGTGTTTAACCTTCTCTGTGTGCCATGTATGGCTTCTGTTTCTGCTTTGCGGGCAGAGATGAATTCTGCCAAATGGACTACCTTTGCCATCTGTTTCTGGATTGGAACAGCATGGATTGTTTCTTTTCTGATTTATCAAGGGGGAACTTTGCTGGGATTTTGATAGAAATAAAAGCAGGTACAGAAAAAGCTCTGTACCTGCTTTTTTATGGGACCATGGGTAAAAAGTTGTCTTTTTTAAAGAATCATAGTATCCTTTAGAGGAAGATAGAGGGAAAAAAGAAAGTGGGGATAGGATATGGAGTATGGGTTTGTAACGTTAAAAAGAGAAGAATTTGATATTGCTTTTGCTATTATGGAAGCATCCTTTCCTGTGACGGAAATGCGTACTTATGAAGGACAAAAGGCACTTTTAGAGAATGGGTATTATCAGCTTTACGGTGCAAGGGACAAGGAAGGCAAGGTTCTTGCTTTTATCGGGGCATGGGAAATTGATGATTTTATATTTGTGGAGCATTTTGCAGTAGACAGCTCGTTGCGCGGGCAAGGTTTGGGGGCAAGGATGTTGCACAAATTTATTGAGGAAAAAAGAAAAGCTGTCATTCTCGAAGTAGAATTACCGGATACAAAGACGGCAAAGCGACGGATCAGATTTTATGAAAGGGTCGGTTTTTATTTGAATGAGTATGGATATCTTCAGCCGCCAATGCGGGAGGGGAACCCACTTTTACCTCTGCAAATTATGACATGGCCTGAAAAAATCGATGAAAAGGAGTTTTTGTATTATCGGGAGCGGCTCTATAAAATCGTATACAATTATTAAAAAATCATATATACTGTCTGTAACAAAAGGAAAGAGTACAGGGAGGATTTTTAATGGAATACTGTTTTGGTGCTGACATTGGGGGAACGACTGTAAAAATTGGATTATTTTCCACAGATGGTATTTTATTGGAAAAATGGGAGATACCAACAAGGAAGGAAAGACAAGGGGCATATGTTCTCGGGGATGTGGCGGCAGAACTGTTTCGGAAAATGGAAGAACGGGGTATTGCCAAAGAGGATATTCTGGGCGTAGGACTGGATGCACCGGGGCCTGTGGGTACGGACGGCGTGATACAGGGCTGTGTCAATATGGGCTGGGGTGTATTCAATCTGGTGGAAACCTTTCAAAAGCTGTCAGAGTTTTCTTTCATAAAAGCAGGAAATGATGCCAAGGTAGCGGCACTGGGCGAATATTGGAAGGGCATCGGCGGTGGAAAGGGGACTATGGTGCTAGTGACTTTGGGTACAGGAATCGGCGGCGGTATCGTTTTGGACGGAAAGGTTCTCATGGGAACCAACGGTGCGGCAGGTGAGATTGGACATCTGGTGGTGAATCCAGAGGAAATCGAAGTCTGCAACTGCGGAAAACGGGGCTGTCTGGAACAGATTGCTTCCGCTACAGGTATTGTGCGTACGGCGAAACGGTTTTTGGAGCAAAAGGATACGCCGTCTTTATTGCGGGAGGTTACTGAACTTAGCGCCAAGGATGTACTGGATGGGGCAAAGGCAGGAGATGCCCTGGCGGATGAAATCGTGGAATATGTCTGCAAATATCTGGGCATGGGGCTGGCAAATGTGAGTTGTGTGGTAGATACGGATAGAATCGTTATCGGCGGCGGTGTTTCCAAAGCAGGTGTTTTTTTGCTGGATAAAATTAAAAAATATTATAAAGTATTTGCATTTCTGCCTTGCCGTATCAAAAAAATTGAACTGGCAAAGCTGGGAAATGACGCAGGACTATATGGCTGTGCAAAAATGATATTGGAGGAAGAAAAATGAAAAGCAAAATCATGGAAAAAGTCAAATGGAAAACCAAAGGAAAAGAGAATGGAAAAGCCAAAGAAAAGGAAAGAATGAATACACCCAGTTACGTTCTGATGAAGATTGAGGAATGTATTGGGATTGCAAATTCCTCCAAACAATCTAAAATTATGGTGGATAAGCTATATGAAGCCACCAAATATATGGCGGAGCTTGAGGTACTGGAAAAGAAGGGGCTTTATAAGGGCAAACCAAAGGCCAAAGATTATATCTCAAGTTTTGTAAATAAGAAAGACAAAATATTGACAGAAGGCATTGAAAGAGCCTTTAAAAACGGGGAATCCAAGGAAAAGATACTGGAAAACAACAAGTTTTTTAATGAGGAAATTATTGCATTTCTAGAAAAGTTGTGAGTGGTTTGAGAGAGGCAGATTGCATAGAATAACGCACTACTTTTTGTTAGAAACTTCTAAATGTCTGAAAAATATAAATAAATTGACTGAAAAAAGGAGGAATGGACATTCTTTTATAGAATAGTATAATAACATAACATAGAGAATTTCAATGTTATAGGTACAAAGAAACTGGGGCATGCCCCGTAAGAAAGAAAAAGGTGTATCATAGTCCTATTCCAAAGATATTATTAAAGATATTATTAAGGGGGAGATCGCAATGATTCAAATTCTTGCAGGTGAAAAAGGTGAAGGTAAAACCAAACGTCTTATCAGTATGGCTAATGAAGCAGGAAAGACAGCGGACGGTCACATAGTATTCATTGACGATGACAACAGACATATGTATGATTTGCATTATGACATCAGATTTGTGGAAACAGCAGGATTTAGCATGGAAGATCAGAGAGTATTTTTTGGTTTTATTTGCGGTATACTTTCACAAGATAGAGATATTGAAAAAATATACATTGACAGTATAAGCAATATTATAAAAAATATCAATCATGGGCAGCTTCTTGCTTTTTTCAAATCATTGCAACAAGTGTCAGAAGAAGCAAAGGTTGATTTCATTACGATTGTCAGCGAAAAGAAAGAATCCCTCCCTGAAAAACTTCAGAGTTATCTGATTTGATGAAAAAAATGAAAAGAGATATTTATAACCGGTATTCAGATTATTTAAAGGAACGTTACGGTGAGCGTGTATATAAGTTACCCGTACATCTTCCTATTTCCTGCCCAAACCGTAGGAATGGTCAGTTCGGTTGTACATATTGTGGAGAAGAAGGCGCCGGATTTGAACAAAGTTCCGGTGCTTTTTCTGTTTCAGGGCAGCTTCTGGACAATATGGATTATATCGGCCGACGATATAAAGCGAAAAAATTTATTGCCTATTTTCAGAGCTTTACCAATACCTTCTTGCCACCAGAAGAATTCCGCCAATATATGTTGGATGCGGTACAGGAAAATATTGTGGAAATTGCTGTTTCCACACGACCAGATTGTATTCGTAGGGAATACCTGGATATTTTGAAGGAAATCAAGGAGAAAAGCCATATCCAGATTACAGTGGAGCTAGGGCTGCAAACGGCAAATTATCATTCTCTGCAAAAGGTGAACCGAGGACATACCTTGGGGGAATATATAGAGTCTGCTCTTTTGGTGAAAAGCTATGGGTTTCAGCTTTGTACCCATCTGATTTTGAATTTGCCATGGGATGCACCTATTGATGTTGTGGAAAGTGCAAAGATTGTTTCCGTTCTTCACAGTGATTATGTGAAGCTCCATGCCCTTTATATTGAAAAAGGTACAGAGATGGCAAGACAGTATGAATCCGGCGAATTTCAAATTTGTTCGGTGGAGGAATATCGGGAGAGGGTAATTCTTTTTCTGGAGCATCTTTCTCCAAACATTGTGATGCAGCGGCTTTTGGGACGAGCACCTGAGGAAAATACATTATTTTCTAATTGGGGCAAGAGTTGGTGGAAGATACGGGATGAAATCGAGGAAGAAATGCTGGCAAGAAATACGTATCAGGGAAAAGAATTTCACTATTTGGGCGGAAGCGGTGTCAGATGCTTTTTTGAAAAGGAAAGTCAGCCTGATGCATAAGAAATAAAAATCAACATAATTACCAATTTACCAAGATATTTAAGTATGGTAAAATATGATTGCTGTTTTAGTACAAAATATGATATTTTGTGCTTGACAATCTTTCTTTCTTTTGAAAGCGAAGGTGGGAAAATTCAAGGGATAGGAGTCATCCCTTGGGTTTTTCAGCTGTACCCGCTGTTTGGTTCCATAGTGGGGAAAAAAGTGAGAACCGGGAAAACTGTAAACAAATTTGAATAAAGGATGGTGTAAAATGAATAACAAATTTCAAGAAATGTATCAGGCAAAACTGAAAAGTCCAGAAGAAGTAGCAAAATATGTAGAAACAGGCTTTGTCTGTGCCTGCCCGACAGGCTTGGGGGAACCTACTGCCATTGTTGATGCAGTAGGGGAAAGAGCAAGTAAAGGCGAGATTCATTCTGTTGTGCATCATGCAGTATTGTCCATAAAAGGCGGACCTTTTACAAATCCAGAATTAAGAGGCAAATATGACTATGTTTCATGGTTCACAGGCGGACAAGGAAGAAAAGGCATTCAGCAAGGGCTTTATGACTATGTTCCGAATACTTATAGCACAGTTCCAAGCCTTTGGAGAGATGAAATGCCTCGTCTGGATGTATTTTATGCTGAAGTTTCTCCTATGGACAAACATGGATATTTCTCATGTGGTATGGCAGGGTCAGAAGTGCCTGCTATGATTTCCAGAGCAAAAATTATATTGCTGGATGTGAACGACCAGATGCCCAGAGTTTTGGGTACTCATTTTGTTCATATTTCTGAGGTTACTGCATTTTGTGAATCTTCCAGACCGCTCTTGGAGCTGAAGGGACTTCCACTGTCAGAAAATGATGAGAAAATGGGACGTATGATTGCGGACTTGATTCCCAGTGGTGCAACCTTACAGCTGGGTATTGGTGGTATCCCCAATGCAGTAGGTGTTTGCCTGAAAGATAAGGAAGATTTGGGACTACATACGGAAATGTTTACAGATAGTATGGTAGACCTTATTGCATGTGGTGCTGTTACCAATAAAAAGAAAGCGTTACATCCTAATAAGACTATTGCCTCCTTTGCTTGGGGTACAAAAAAAATGTACGAGTACATGGATAATAACATAGCTTTTGAAATGCATCCCGTTGATTATGTGAATAATCCTTATATCATCGGTCAGCATAATGATTTTGTTTCTGTAAACTCTTGTATTGAAATTGACCTTTTTGGTCAGGTTTGCTCTGAAAGTATTGGAACGAAACATTACAGTGGCAGTGGCGGACAGATGGATTTTGTAAGAGGGGCGGCTTTGTCCAAAGGCGGAAAGAGTTTTATTGCTATTAGCTCTACAGCAAAAAATGGAACGATTTCTAAAATCAAACCTGTTTTAACACCAGGTTCCATTGTGACAACGAATAGGAATGATGTAGATTATATTGTAACGGAAAACGGTGTTATCAGACTAAAAGGCAAAACAGCAGGACAGAGAGCAAAGCTTTTGATTTCTGTTGCTGATCCAAAATTCAGAGAAGAGCTTACTTTTGAAGCAAAGAAAATGAACCTTATGGTATAAAAATAGGGAAGGAAGAACAGAGTGAGAGTCAGCTGGGACGAATATTTTATGCAGATTGCAGAAATCGTGAAAACGCGGTCTACGTGCTTGAGAAGGCAGGTGGGAGCAGTCATCGTAAAGGACAATAGAATGATTACAACAGGCTATAACGGTGCTCCATCGGGCTTGAAACACTGTGGCGAACTGGGCGGCTGCGAAAGAGAGCGTCTTGGCATCCCATCAGGAGAACGTCATGAGCTTTGCCGTGCCCTTCATGCGGAACAGAACGCCATCATTCAGGCGGCAAAACTGGGCATCAGCACAGAGGGTGCTACGATTTATGTAACCTTACAGCCTTGTGTAATTTGTGCCAAAATGCTCATCAATGCAGGGATTGTACGGATTGTTCATAAAGGGGAGTATCCGGACAAGCTGGCAAGAGCTATGCTGGAGGAAGCAAAGATTGAAATTGTAATGATAGAAGAATAAAAATGGGCACAGGATTTTGGTTCTGCCAAATGAAAGATGGTATTTGATTTAAAAGCAGTACAGAGTGAGGGTTTTCACTTCGTACTGCTTTTTATAGAAGAAAAAACTTGAAGCTTCTATGAGTAACGGGTTGGTGCTAAAAGGAATAGGAAAAGGAAGCTGGGGAAATTATATTTTACGAGGTGCTCAAATGAGAAATCTTAGTAAGAAACACTATTTTTTTTTAATGCTGGTGTTCGTTTGCTTGCTTTTTTCTACGATGCCAATCAATCATAAAATACATAAAGAAGTAAGTGCACCCGAGTTTCAAAACAATAATACAGCCTATGGGGATACTGTAAATGTTTCCATTAGCGGAGTTTACAAGCAGTATTTGTTCAAAAAAGATACGTTCCAAGGAATGATTAAAATTGATAAATATGGTATAACAAGTGGTGATTCATCACTTCATCTAACCTTCATTGATCATGTTGCCAATATGCATTACACTAGGCTTGATGAGAACGTACCAAATACATTTGATTTTGGGACGATACAGTGTACGCCTGATTTTTGTGAATTTCTAATATTGTTTTCAAATATAGATGAAGCGAACTTTGAAAGCACAGCATCTAGGCCTTGGTCAAGCGAAGACACCTTTTTTATTACATTTCCAGCAGAAAGTAGAGGGGATGCTTTGATTCTTACCCGGAAGCTTGCTTCAAAAAGCAAGTGGCTATCTAACGCCCGATGGCAATAAAGAGTATAGACAAAATAAGAAGCAGAGGGAGGTTTCAGTTTTTAAGCTGTGGCCTCCCTTTTAAAATCGTTTTGGAATGTTTGTTGATGTGTATTTACGAAAATCAAGGCAAATATGTAAAGTGTAGCAGCAAATACAGAATTTTCCATACAAAGTAAAAATACTTTGCAAATTAGAAAAGTAGGTTTTGTATACAATACTGGTATTCAGATTATGGAAGCATATCGGAAGAACTTATCACCAAAATATCGTTTTCTTTTATTATTGTTTGCCCTCTTGGTATGATGATATTTTCCTGCCGTTTTATCATAATAATAAGCTGATTGGGATTGGATGAAAAATCCACGATTTTCTTATCACGCCATTTACTGTCAGGCGTAATTTTTAATTCAGCCAGCTGGAGAACCATTTCATCTTGAAATGCAGGGGCACTTAAAACAGCAATATCCTTTTCGAGTAGTATGGTATTTCCGCTGGGGACAATGGTTTCCTTATTTCTTATGAGCATTACAATCAGGGTGTCTGGAGGCAGCACAATTTCTCGTAATGATTTGTCCTTCCATGGGTGATACGCCGTGATTGCCAATTTTATGAATTGCACATTCACTTCTTCTGTGTAGTCATTGAAGGTTTTCAAAACATTGGCGTTAGCGTCAACCATGTTGAGTTTTTTTGCTACAATTGGAATCAACGTACCTTGGAGGGAGATTGACAATAGCACGATGAAAAAAACAATATGAAACACATCATTTTTTGTATATACATCGCTTGTTGTAACCATAATCGCAAAAACAATGGAAGCGGCACCTCTAAGGCCTACAAAGGATACCAGAAGCTGTTGTTCAAGTTTACATTTTGCCGGTCCAAGAATTGCAAAGACAGCAGCAGGTCTTGCGACAAAGGTTAAGAATAATGCGATTGCCATAGATGGCAGTAAAACGGATGGAAGTTGCGATGGGAAAGACAATAGGCCTAGCAAGAAAAATATGAGCATTTGCATAAGACCTGTTATCCCATCAAAAAAATGGACAAGGGAACGCTTATTTTTTATATTGGAATTACCTAAAATAATTCCAACGATATATGCACTTAAATAACCATTTCCACCAACCATGGAGGGAATAGCATAGGCCAGAAGGGCAACTGACAACACAAAGGCTGAATCAAAGCCCGCCGTTGCGAATTTGAAGTGGCGTAACATAAGTAACCCCGCAAATGCTACGATAATACCAATGGCGGTACCGTATATCAACTGCGTAAAAACCATATAGGCAACAGTTCCACCGCTGGCGTTGCCACTCATAATGGACAAAATAATGGCGGTTAACATATAAGAACAGGGGTCATTACTGCCGCTTTCCACCTCAAGCATGGAGGCAGTATTGTCCGTAAGCCCCAGTTTCTTGGAACGCAGTATGGAGAATACGGAAGCGGCATCGGTAGAACTGATGACAGAGCCAATCAGCAGACTTTCCAGCAAATCGATGCGTAGAGCGAAGTAGCAAAACAGGCCTGTCAACCCGGCCGTAAGAATTACGCCCATAGTAGAAAGTAGGATGGATTTTACAGCCACAGGTTTGGCCTCGCTCCATCTTGTACTAAATCCACCGTAGAACATGATAAAAATTAAGGCGGTAGAGCAAATTTGCCCTGCAAAGGGATAGTTTTCAAAGGGAATTTTAAAAAGCCCATCGGAGCCAAAAATCATGCCGAGTATAATAAACGCCAAGAGCATAGGAACGCCTAATTTACTTGTAAGTTTATTGAACAGTACGCATATTACAATAATAATGGCCGAAAGCAAAAGATAAGTCGTCAAAAAGTTACCTCCTATATTCGCAGAACAATATAAAGTATTCTTAAGTAAGAGCATGAAGCCAACAGATGGATTGCCAAAGATGGATTGCCAAAGATCTATTGATCTGTCCCCCCTGCTATTTTGAGGGGTTTTTTAGACACAGGTATTCTATCATAGGTAAGTGATAATTTCAAGTATCAAAGCATAAACAAGGAAAGGCCTTACGTTTTTTTAATTGCGGATAGTGTCAAGCTTTTTTGCCCTTAGTCAGGTTTTAGTTTTACGCTGTGACATCTTTTTAAAATGTTATAGCAATTTTTTACAAAAGATGAAAAAAAAGAAAAAACATTTGACAACCCCCATACCAGATAGTATGGTTTGTAAAAGGGACATCAGAGAAAAATGCAAGTTATACAAGTGAATTTTAAAAGGGGGAATAATAACATGAGGTATTATGTAGTGGATGCTTTTACAGAAGAAGTTTTTGGAGGAAACCCGGCAGGGGTTTGTGTGCTGGATGACTGGATTGAAAGGGAAAAAATGCAGAAGATTGCGGCAGAGAACAATTTATCAGAAACAGCTTTTGTAGTAAAAAAAGGAACTTATTACGAGCTGAAATGGTTTACGCCGGCGGCAGAAATCGATTTATGCGGTCATGCTACCTTGGGGACATCTTATGTCATTTCTCACTTTGTTGATGTTAACGTAACAAAAATGGAATTTCATACGAAAAGCGGCATACTGACAGTGGAGCGGAAGGGTGATTTATTTGAAATGGATCTTCCGTTGAGAAAGCCGGATGAAATTGACTTGTTGAAAGAGGTAGAGGAAATCATAGGGTTTGAGCCAAAGGGTACTTATTTATCCAGAGATTTGGTCGTTCTTTTGGAAAAGGAAGAACAGGTAAAAGCTGTAACTCCGGATTTTGCCAAGATGTTGGAATTAGAGGAGGGGCTTGGGTTTGTGGTAACTGCCAAAGGAGAAAAAGTGGATTTTGTATCACGTTTTTTTGCACCAAAGTTGGGAGTCAATGAAGACCCAGTAACGGGCTCTTCTCATAGTTCCTTGATTCCGTTTTGGGCAGAGTTGCTGGGAAAAGATAAATTGACAGCCACCCAGCTTTCACCAAGGGGCGGGATACTGTATTGTGAAAACGGGAAAGACAGGGTAAAGGTCAGTGGTAAAGCAGTGCTTTATATGACAGGTGAGCTTTTGGTATAGGAAAGTGGTCAAGGCTTTTTCTAATGGACGACGGTATGATGTTAGTATAAATTCTTTGGACACAAAAAGTGCGACACATTACAATCATTAATGAAACAATGGGTTAGACTATGTTCATAAAAATGGCAACCGATGTCCCAAAGAATTTAAGCAACAAATCATTGAGCCTTACCATGCTGGTGTTTCGGTTGCAAAGCTGGCAAGAAAACAAAACAATATTCCTATACAGTATATTGTGGTGACTTGTCCTTGTAGATTTACTTACTATAATAATGCAAAATATGATGGAACGTGTTTAATAGCTAATTCTAAAAATGTAAGTTGGAAATTGTATGGAGGGCATTTTATTATGATGAAGAAAATTTTAAGTTTTGTGTTATGCCTATGTATGTTTTTTTCAGCAAGGGTTACGGTTTCTGCAGAAAGTTCCTACAGGTTTGAAAAAGAAAGTGACAGATATTCTGTTCTAACAGGAGAAGTAACAAAAGTTTCTCCGGGGAGGATTAAGCTTTCAAAAATAAGTGACGACCTATGGAGTGAAAATGTAGGGGGAATAAAGGATAATGGAGACTACATTATTCTTGATACAACGGATTTCGAGGAAAAAGAGTTCTCTGACGGAGACACTATAAGGGCATATTTTAAATCTTATCCCATTGATTACAGAACACTGAAGGATGACCATGTATTTCCACTTTTGGATTACGTGCTGAATGACGAGCAAATTTCTGTTGAAAAAATGGCGGATTTCTTGAAAAGAATTGGAGTTTTAAAAGGTTATGAAGACGGCAAACTTCATTTGGAGCGAAGCATAACACGAGCCGAATTTACAACTCTCATGGTAAATGCCTACCATAGTCATGAGTTTACATTTATGTGTGAAGAAAACATTGAGGGCGAAACGATATTTCCATTTAAAGATGTGCCGAAAGACCATTGGGCAAGAAAGTACATAGAATATGCTTACAGCAGCGGAATTATAAGCGGAAAGGATAAAGAAACATTTGCTCCCGACGAAAGCATAACCATAAGAGATTGTATTGTTGCTTTGCTTCATGCCAATATAGAATACGGGTATCAACGTCAACAACTCTTGGATACTGCAAAGAAATTAGGTGGTTATCCCAATGGATATTTGATAATTGCAAAAGAAAATGAAATCCTTAAAAAGGAGTTGCCTGAAAAAATTGCCTCAAGAGGGGATATAGCCATAATTTTATACAATGCACATAATCACAAATCATATTTTTTAGGGAGAAGTGATTATAGAAAACCAGTTATATATCTTTATCCCGAAAAAGAAACGGATGTCAATGTGAAAGTTTCTTTTGATGGGGATTTTACGTTTACATATCCCCAATATGACGGCGGCTGGAATGTTACCGCAAAACCTGACGGAACCCTTATAAGCAAAACTGGGGAATATCCATACCTTTTTTGGGAAGGCAAAACAACGAATTATTCACCGAAATTTGATGAAGGGTTTTTGGTTAGTAGGGAAGGAACTGTTTCTTTCCTAGAGGAAAAATTGAAAATATTAGGTCTGAATGAAAAAGAACGGGCAGACTTTATAACATACTGGGCACCCCAAATGATTAAAAATGATTTTAACATTATCAAGTTTGACACAGAGGAATACGCTTCAAAGGTTTCACTTAACATCGAGCCTAAGCCCGATAGTATTATCAGGGTGTTTATGGTATACAGAGCTGCAGCTGGAAATGAGAGCATAAAGGAACAGAACCTAGAGAGGGGTGAGAGAAAAGGGTTTACGGCTGTTGAATGGGGAGGAGCCATAAAAGAATAAGATATGAGATTTTTATTGTCTGTATCATGGGGTTACAACCCTCACCTTCAGGCGAAATCTTTTTGTATCATTCAAAATTTATTAGAACGGAATTTTTAAATACCTCATTGAGTAAAATTGATTTTTCTAATTGTGAAGTAGAATCTATTTGT
>CAZCDP010000034.1:0-193 GCA_964497675.1 uncultured Candidatus Epulonipiscium sp. | reverse complement strand
AGCAGAGTTATCAAAAATTTTAGGAATCGTGATAAAAGAAGAAATATAAGGAAATGCTGTTTCATAGGAATTGTGGCAAAAATTTGAACGGTACATTATACATGATTTTAGGTGCGTTTTTTAACGGCATAATGAAAATAATAAATGCAGTCCTCAAGGTTAGATTCATGAAACAGATAATATGAGCATAAGC
>CAZCDP010000033.1:8252-11985 GCA_964497675.1 uncultured Candidatus Epulonipiscium sp. | reverse complement strand
TGATGAAATTACAGAAATTCTCCAGCAAGGTACGGAGGAAGGAAAAGAATTGCCTGTGCCTACGGTGATGTTGGTTATCGGTGTCAACGGCGTTGGAAAAACCACAACCATTGGAAAGCTGTCCCATAATTTTAAGGAACAGGGTAAAACCGTTCTTTTGGGTGCGGCGGATACTTTTCGTGCGGCGGCTATTGACCAGCTGGAAATTTGGGGACAAAGAGCAGGTATTGATGTTATCAAGCACCAAGAGAATTCCGATCCTGCGGCCGTTATATTTGATGCAGTAAATGCGGCAAAAAATAGAAAAACTGACCTGCTGATTTGTGATACGGCGGGCAGACTCCATAATAAGAAAAACCTCATGGAAGAATTGAAGAAAATTTCCAAAGTTATCGATAGGGAGTATCCCGAAGCCAATAAAGAAGTATATCTGGTATTGGATGCAACTACAGGACAGAATGCTATGCAGCAGGCAAAGCTATTCAAGGAAGTGGCAGACATTACGGGAATTATTTTGACCAAACTGGATGGAACGGCAAAGGGTGGTATTGTCATCGCCATCAAATCCGAATTGCAAATTCCAGTGTGTTATATCGGCGTTGGTGAAGGTATCAATGATTTGCAGAAATTTGATGCAAAAGAATTTGCAAGGGCGTTGTTCGGGGAATAAGAGAATAAAAATACGTAGATGTAAAGTAAAAAGGCTTGACAAAAAAAGAAGCATAGGGTAAAATGTTTGAGGTAAAGGGAATTTACTTTACAGCCTTATTTGGAGGCGGTTTGATTTGAATGAAATTTTACAGCTTACATTGCTTTATGATTTTTATGGCGAGCTTTTAACAGAAAAGCAAAAACTGGTTTATGATATGTACTATCAAAATGATCTTTCTCTAAGTGAAATTGGTCAGGAGCTTTCGATTAGTCGTCAGGCTGTGCGGGACCAATTAAAACGGACGGAAAAGATTTTACAGGAATATGAAAAAAAACTTCGGTTGGTGGAACGATTTTTAAAACAGCAGAAGGCTGTGAAAAAAATGAAAGCCATTATCGAAGAAGTAGAAAAAAAATATTCTCTGCCAAAAGACAGTATAGCAGAAATAGAAAAAATTAAGAAAATTGCTGATGAAATAGTGCAGTAGAACAGGAGGGTGATGTATGGCATTTGAAAGCCTTTCCAATAAATTACAGGAAGTATTCAAACAACTGAAAAGCAAAGGCAAACTGACGGAATCCGACGTAAAAAACGCCATGCGAGAAGTAAAAATCGCACTTCTGGAGGCGGATGTCAACTTCAAAATTGTAAAGCAGTTTATCAAAAAAGTAACGGAACGTGCTGTTGGTGCAGAGGTTCTGGAGGGTTTGAATCCTGGACAGCAGGTCGTTAAAATCGTTAACGAAGAACTCGTTGACCTCATGGGTACCACCCAGAGCAAACTGACATTTACCAGCCATCCGCCTACGGTTTATATGATGGTAGGGCTGCAAGGTGCAGGTAAAACAACAAGCAGTGGTAAGCTGGCAGGGCTTCTCAGAAAACAAGGGAAAAATCCTCTCTTGGTTGCCTGTGACGTGTACCGTCCGGCGGCCATCAAGCAGTTGCAGGTGGTGGGCAAAAACTATCAGATTCCTGTTTTTGAAATGGGCGATCAGTTAAGCCCTGTGGAGATTTCTAAAAAAGCTTTGGAATATGCAGCAGAACAGAAGCATGACGTTATTTTAATTGATACGGCAGGTCGTCTTCACATCAATGAAGAATTGATGGAAGAATTGAAAAATATAAAGGATGCAGTTAGACCACAGGAGATTCTGCTTGTGGTGGATGCTATGACAGGTCAGGATGCCGTTACCGTAGCGGAAAGCTTCGACACCCAATTAGGCGTGGACGGTATCATTCTGACAAAGCTTGACGGTGACGCCAGAGGCGGCGCGGCACTTTCTGTCAGAAGCGTAACAAACAAGCCCATTAAGTACATCGGTATGGGCGAAAAGATGGAGGACTTGGAACCCTTCCATCCTGATAGGATGGCATCCCGTATTTTAGGTATGGGCGACGTTCTTTCTCTCATCGAAAAAGCACAGCAGAATTTTGATGAAAAACAAGCAATCGAATTGCAAAAGAAAATGCGGGAAAACGATTTCACACTAGACGATTTCCTCGGTCAAATGCAGCAAATTAAAAAAATGGGACCTCTGAAAGATTTGATGGGGATGATTCCCGGTATGAACCAGATGAACATGGATGCGCTGGAAAGCGTAGACCCCAAGGCAATGCTTCATGTAGAAGCCATTATCCAGTCCATGACAAAGGCAGAACGCGCCAACCCGTCTATTTTAAACGGGCCGAGGAAGAAAAGGATTGCCAATGGCAGTGGAAGAACTATCGCAGAAGTGAATCGTTTGCTGAAACAGTTCGGTGAACTGAAAAAGCTTATGAAACAAATGGGCGATATGCAAAAGGGAAAAAAGGGGAAAATGAAACTTCCTTTTTTTAGATAAAATGTTATTAATCAATTACAGGGAGGTGAAAGATATGGCAGTAAGAATCAGACTGAAAAGATTAGGAGCTAAAAAGGCACCGTTCTATAGAATAGTTGTTGCAGATTCAAGAACATCAAGAAATGGTAAGTCTATAGCAGAAATCGGATACTATGACCCGACAAAAGAACCAGTTGTTTTAAAGGTTGATGCAGAAGAAGCCGGCAAATGGTTAGCAACAGGAGCACAGCCATCAGAAACAGCTAAGGCTTTATTAAAAAAAGCAGGCGTTATCGGTGAATAATCCGTAACAGGGGGCTTTTCTATGAAAGAGTTATTAGAAGTAATTGCGAAAAATCTCGTGGATCACCCGAATGAAGTTTCTGTAACCGAGGTTCCGGGCGAACGCTCCATGATACTGGAGCTAAAAGTGGCTCCGGAGGATATGGGAAAAGTGATTGGAAAGCAGGGAAGGATTGCCAAGGCGATTCGTACCGTTGTAAAAGCGGCTGCAATCCATGAGGATAAGCGAATTGTAGTAGAAATCATACAATAAGAAACTGCTTCTTATTGTATCAGAGGGCGCGGGGCTTTGTCACCGCGCCGATTTTGTATTTTGGAAGCAAAAAACTATGTTTGGTAAGATAAATGATTTTATTATGAATCTAAAATTTGAGGTGTACCATGGAAAAATATTTTGAGATTGGAAAAATTGCCGGAACTCACGGTATCAAGGGAACATTACGGATATTCCCCATAACGGAGGATCCTTCCCGTTTTGAACTTTTAAAAGAAATGATTGTGGAAATCAGAGGAAAAAGAGAAACCTTTCATATAGAAAAAATTGCGTATCATAAAAAATTTGTCCTTGTAACGGTAAAGGAAATCAAAGACATCAATGTTGCAGAGCTATATAAAGGGGGCAGTATCTGGATTCCTGAAGAAGACGCCCTGCCTTTGGCAGAAAATGAATATTATATGCGTGATTTGTATGGTCTTACTGTTGTTACAGAGGAAGAACTGGGTGAATTGGTGGATATTTATGAAACAGGTGCCAATGATGTTTATGCTGTAAAAAAAGAAGGGGAAAAGGAATTGCTGATTCCTGCCATCAAGCAATGCATTTTGCAGGTGGATATACCGAATCAGAAAATGGTTGTAAAGCTGTTGGAAGGGCTGAGGGAATGAAACGGTTTTATGTGCTGACATTATTTCCAGAAATGATTGAGCAGACACTTTCCCACAGCATTTTGGGGAG
>CAZCDP010000033.1:0-8242 GCA_964497675.1 uncultured Candidatus Epulonipiscium sp. | reverse complement strand
TGCATGAAGCGGCTGCTTCCTTCTCGCCGGCAAAGTTTCCTTTGCCGGCGATTTAAGCCTTCCCCCAAAGGGAAGGCTTTGTGGCTGTGGAAGCTGTCAATATACGTGATTTTTCTATCAATAAACAAAAGCACGTAGACGATTATCCCTATGGCGGAGGTGCTGGTATGGTCATGCAGCCCCAGCCTATTTATGATGCGTACCAAAGCATTGCCCAAAAAGCAAAGGGTGCAAAAGTCGTTTATATGACACCACAGGGCAGACCCTTTGACCAAAGCATTGCCAGAGAACTTTCTACAGAGGAAAATCTGATTTTTCTCTGTGGACATTATGAAGGTGTGGATGAGCGTGTGATTGAGGAAATCGTTACAGATGAAATATCTCTGGGAGATTTTGTTCTGACAGGTGGTGAATTGGCGGCTATCACCATTATCGATGCAGTTTCCCGATTGGTACCCGGGGTATTGGGAAAAGAGGAATCTTTTGAAGAAGAAAGCTTTTCTGATGGATTATTGGAATATCCCCAATATACCAGACCACCCGAATTTTTGGGTAGAACTGTGCCGGAAGTACTGTTGTCGGGGCATCATGGCAATGTGGCGAAATGGCGCAGAGAACAGTCATTGCTTCGAACTGCAAAAAAACGACCGGATCTTTTGGAAAAGGTGGAATTAAGCGAAAAGGAAGAGCACTTTTTGAAAGAAAACGGGGAATTAATTTAATAATACGATTTAAAAAACGGATTTCTTACAAAACGCAAAGGAATCCGTTTTTTAGATAATAGATAAGAAATATCTTGTCGTGATAAAATTTTACTTATCCAAATACTCAAATTTCTTGATATAGCAGATACCGATGGCGGTGGGGCCTGCATGGGTGCCAATGGTAACACCCACATCAAAAACAGGCTCTAAAATAGAAAACCCGTAGTCTTTTTCCAGCGTTTCTTTTACCAACTGAATGTCTTCAAAACGGTAAGCATTGATAAGGCAAAGCTGATATTTTTCCTTTTCTGCACCGATTTCCGAAACCGTCATATCTATGATAGTTTTTATGGCTTTTTTGCGTCCTCGGACTTTACTATTAGGAATCAGTTCGCCGTTTTCTACTACAATAATAGGTTTGATATTTAAAATGGTTCCTGCCAAAGCGCTGGCTTTTCCGATTCGTCCGCCTTTTTGCAAATGCTCCAGAGAATCTACGGTAAAATTGATTTTTGCCGTAGATTTCAGACGGTTCAGCTTTTCTATCAGTTCGTCTAAGGTATAGCCTGCTTTTTGCATACGGGCGGCTTCGTAAACTACAAGGCCCTGCCCGCCTGTTGCTTGGATGGTATCAAATACTTCAATCCGCCTATTGGGATAGGTTTCCAGAAGAATATTCCTGGCGTTTATGGCACTTTGAAAAGAACCGCTGAATTTTGTAGTCAGACACATACAGATTACATCCATGCCTTGTTTTAAGTACATTTCAAAAACATCGATATAGTCCTGAATAGGAGGAAGGGATGTTTTGGGGAATAGGTTTTGTGATACGATTTTTTCGTAAAATTCCCGTGGTTTTAATTCAACGATTTCCTTAAAATATGTTACCGTATCAAAGGATACGTAATAGGGTACCAGAGCAATCTCCAATTCTTTCAAATAGGATTCCGGCAAGTCACAAGAACTGTCGGAAATAATTTTAAAATTTTGCATAAAAACCTCCGTTAATCACTAGGGCGTGCTTGAAAAAACGAGAAAAAATTCGCTAAAATGAGGTTACGTACGGCAAAAACCACAGAAACAATGGGGTTATTTCGAGGATTTTTAACACAGCAGAACCTTTTTTTAGTAGCAATCAGGTTAAAGATTTCTTTTTTAAACAGCCCCTAATTCAGCAAATACATTTCTATTTTATAGGTTTCTAACATGGCTGTCAATGAATTACTTGAGGTTTGCGGAATGGCCAAAGAAATAGTATAATAGATTAGATAAATGAAAGCAAAAAAATATGATAAAAAGTAGAAAGGGAGGAGGGAATTGCCTATGGGGAAAGTTTTGGTCATTGCGGAAAAACCCTCTGTAGGGCGGGATATCGCCAAGGTTTTGAAGTGTACGACAAAAGGAGAAGGATGCCTTATAGGCGAGGAATATGTGGTTTCATGGGCCATTGGACACCTGGTGACACTGGCGGAGCCGGAGGATTATGATCCTTCCTTCAAAAAATGGAATTTTCAGTCACTTCCTATTCTTCCCCAGAAGATGAAACTAAAGCCTGTAAAAAAAACAGTTTCCCAATTAAAAATACTGCGTCGTCTGATGAATGACAAGGATACGGAAAGCCTTATTTGTGCTACGGATAGCGGAAGGGAAGGAGAACTGATTTTCCGTTATATCTACGAAATTACAAAATGCAAAAAGCAGGTAAAGCGTTTATGGATTTCCAGCATGACGGACATTGCCATAAAAGAAGGCTTTGCACATTTGAAGGATAGTCGGGAGTATGACCTTCTTTATCTTTCGGCAAAATGCCGTTCCGAGGCGGATTGGCTTGTTGGTATCAACGCCACCCGTGCCTATACGCTGAAATATAATGCACTGCTTAGTATTGGAAGGGTACAGACACCTACATTGGCTATGATCGTAGCTAGGCAAAAGGAAATTGATGCCTTTGAAACCAAGGATTATTATGAGGTGCAGGCAGAGTATGACAGTTTTCAGGGAATGTGGTTTGAAGAAAAAGACCGTTCTTCGAAGATTGAATCGTTGCAAAAAGCAGAGGAAATAGCTGAAAAAGTAAAAGACTGCGATGCAGTGGTGGAAAAAACAGAAAAAGAAGAAAAGCGTCAGCTACCACCCCTTCTTTATGATTTGACGGAATTGCAAAGGGACTGCAATAAAAAATTCGGCTTTTCTGCTCAGAAAACCCTGAATCTTGCCCAAGACCTTTACGAGAAAAGGAAAATGATTACGTATCCCAGAACAGACAGCCGCTATCTCAGCGATGATATGGTGGGGAAAATAAAGAATACATTGAAAAAGCTGTCGGGGGCAGAGCCTTACCGAGTTTATGGAGAAGAAATATTGCAGATGGAAAAACTGCCCTTATCCAAGCGGATTATCGATAACAGCAAGGTGACAGACCACCATGCTATTATACCAACGGATGGCAACATTCGTTTGGAAAGCCTATCAGAGGATGAGAGGAAGGTGTACAACCTTGTGGCGGTTCGCTTTCTCGCTGCCTTTTATCCCAATTATGTGTATAGCATTACAAGGATTTTTGTTTTGGCAGAAGGAGAGCATTTCCTTTCTAAAGGTACGACGGTTTTGCAGGCGGGCTGGACAGCACTTTATCAGGCACTGGATATGGAACGGCAGAAGGAAAAGAAAACAGATACAGGTGAGGATCAGATTTTGCCGGAGGTTGCAGAAGGGCAAGCCATACATATCCAGAACGCCAAGGTTTTAAAGAAAAAGACAAAGCCGCCATCCTCTTATACGGAAAGCAGCCTTCTTTCTGCCATGGAAAACGCAGGACGTTTTGTTGAGGATGAAACATTGAAAGAGCAGTTGAAGGAAAGTGGAATTGGGACACCGGCTACTCGTGCTGCTATGATTGAGCGGCTCCTTACCGTAGGCTATATTTTTAGAAAGGGCAAGAGCCTGATTCCTACAAAGAAAGGTATGCAGCTTATTGAAATTGTACCGGAAGAACTGAAATCCCCTCAAACCACAGGGAAATGGGAAAAGGGGTTATCCTCTATATCCAAAGGAAAAATGACGGATAAACGGTTTATGGAAAGTATCAGCCGGTATGTGCAGTTTTTGATAGGAGCATCTGCTAATATCAAAAAGAATGTAGTTTTTGAAGCGGAACAACGAGGTGGAAAAAGGGGAAAGATACCGTCGACAGCTTTGGGAAAATGTCGTCTTTGTGCCAGTGGAAGTATTTTGGAAAACAGCAAGTCATATTACTGTACCAACTGGCGAAACGGCTGTAAATTTTCACTGTGGAAAAACAGCGTAGAGCCTTATGGCATTACCTTAAATAATACTATGGTAAAAAAGCTTCTGAAAGAAGGAAAAATAGACAGGCTTGCAATTTCACTTCCCCAGACGGGCGAAAAGTGTACTGCCACTCTGACTCTTTGCCCTGACAATAGTGGAAAAGTAGAATTGATAAATGTGATACGGAAAGAAATAACGTTTGACGAAAAGTGTGATTGACATTTCCGTAAATCTATGTTATATTATTTTTCAAAACATAGTGACGAAGAGAGTAGGCTTACAGAAGTTTTCCAGAGAGTCTTTCAGTATGGTGGGAAAAGACAAACAGAGTAAGACCGAAAATGGCTTCCGAATGGTGTACCGAAGCATGATTGCCTAGGCTACAACAGGATTCGCCTGTTACAGCGAAACAGTATAACCGTTTTTTACGGCGTACTGCACGAGGTTTTTGTTGTGAAACAAAAATGAAATGAAGTGGTATCGCGAATTGATTCGCCTTCATGGTTAATTCCATGAAGGCGTTTTTTGATATGGCTATGCCCTTTCTTTTGACGGCGCATTTCGCGGGACAAATGACGTTCAAAAAGCATTCTATCAATGTTGCTTTCATCATAGGAAAAGCCGTTGGGATGCACAACATAAGCTCTTTTTGCCAATAGCATGGAAGCCAGGCCGTAGTCCGATGTGACGGCGACATCTCCTGCTTCTGTGCGGTTCGTCAGTGCGAAATCGGCACTGTCCATGGCCTTGTCAACGGTAATAACGGTGACCATTGGGTCAGAAAAGCTTAAAATATGGCTGGTATCCACAAACATGAAAACAGGAAGCTTAAATTCGGAACCAATTTTTAGGATGATGTCCTTTACGGGACAGGCATCCGCGTCAACTAAAATTTTCAATGTGATTCTCCTTTCAAGTACACCTTTATTGTAACTGATTGGAAGAGAGTATTCAATTTATTTTATGAAGGAGGAGGGAACAATTATGCCGATTAAAATACCGGATCATCTGCCGGCAAAAGCGGTACTGGAAAAAGAACATATTTTTGTTATGGGAGAGGATCGGGCATTCCACCAAGATATACGTCCTTTGGAAATTGCAATATTGAATCTGATGCCACTGAAAGAAACAACGGAAACCCAGCTTTTGCGTCTTTTGGGAAACACGCCCCTGCAAATGAATATTACACTGCTTCATCCCAAAAATCATCAGTCAAAAAACACAGATGTGGCACATTTGAAAAGCTTTTATCATACCTTTGAAGAAATCAAAGAAAAAAAGTTTGATGGTATGATTATTACAGGCGCACCCATTGAGGATTTGGAGTTTGAAGAAATCCATTATTGGAGTGAATTGGTAGAAATCATGGAATGGACAAAAGAACATGTGACATCCACTATGCATATTTGCTGGGGTGCCCAGGCGGGCTTGTATTATCATTATGGCATCAAAAAACATCAGTTAAAAGAGAAGATGTTTGGTGTGTTTCCTCATACGGTATGCGTAAAAAATGTGGATTTGCTCCGAGGGTTTGACGACGTGTTCTGTGTGCCTCATTCCCGTCACACAGAGGTGCGAACAGAGGACATCCGTAAGGATCCGAGGCTCAAGGTTTTATCGGAATCGAAGGAATCGGGGCTGTATATTGCATCCTCTAGCCATGGCAGCCGTATCTTTGTTATGGGGCATTCGGAATATGATCCCTTAACTTTGAAAGAGGAGTATGAAAGGGATAGGTTAAAACGTGGGGATGTACCTTTGCCTAAGCATTATTTTCAGGATAATGACCCGAAAAAGCCGCCGCTGGTACGTTGGAGAGGTCATTCCAATCTGCTGTTTTCTAATTGGCTGAATTACTATGTGTACCAGACAACGCCTTATGAAATTGAAAAAGTCAATCCCCACAAGGAATAAAAAGAGCCTGTTTCTGTAAGATACGGAAATAATTTTATGATTTAATACCTGACAAAAATGCTTCTGCCGGATTTGCGGAAGCATTTTTGTATAATGAGAAATTTGACGGTTTTGTTTAAAAAAGGATACAACTTGACAGTAATGTTTTTTGGTAATAAACTGCATATAGGTATTATAACAGAACGGCTTTTGAATATTTTGGAGGAGGATTTTTTTGATAACAGACCTAGTGGTTTTGGTAATACTTTTGGTGCTGAATAGTTGGTTTTCCACCATGGAATCTGCTTATTTTGCTGTGAATACGGGAAAGTTGAAAATGATGGCTGAAGCAGGGGATGAAAAAGCGGTATCTCTGGAAATACATATGAAGCAGATTACAAAAATTTCTGTTGCATTGCGCGTAGGTATTGTATTGACTTCTCTTTTGATTGGTGCTTTGGCTGCCACTTTTTTTGGAGAAAGATGCAGTCTTTTTCTCATGGAAAAAGGATTGTTAAATAAATTGGCAGTACTGAAAATCATATCCGTTGTTATTGTTACGGTGATTGTTTCCTATTTTGTTTTGGTGTTTGGAGAAATGGTTCCGAAACGCATTGGTATCAAGCATGCAGAGGGTATTGCTTTGCGTTCTGTTTCGGTTACAAAAGCCTTGATGATTCTGACAACTCCATTGGCGATTTTGTGTCGGGGAAGTGCGAATGGACTCGCTCGTATGTTTGGGATTGACGTCAATGAAGTGGATGCCCGTGTGACGGAAGAAGAAATCAGAATGATGGTGGATGCCGGCGGTGACAATGGTACGATTGATGAGAATGAAAAAGAAATGATTAATAATATTTTCGAACTGGATAATACATCTGTGGGGGATATTGCCACTCACAGAACGGATATTGTGGCAGTGCCCTTGGATGCGACTTTGGAGGACATAACGGCTGTTATCAATGAAGAAAAATATTCCAGAATCCCTGTTTATGATGAAAATATAGACAATATTGTAGGGATTTTTCATGTTAAAGATATGGTGAAATATGTACTTAATGATAGAAACCGTATGACAGAAAATGATTTTCACATTAGGGATATTCTTATGAATCCATATTTTGTTCCCTTTTCTAAAAAAACGGACGAGTTGTTTCAAGAAATGCAAAAGTATAAAGTCCATATGGCCATTATTATCGATGAATACGGTGGTACGGCAGGTATTGTGACCATGGAGGATATTATGGAAGAAATCGTGGGCAATATTTTTGATGAGTATGATACAGAAGAGGAAGAAGATATTTGTTATATCGATGAAACCCATTTTCTGATTAATGGGACAACAGATTTATCCGATGTGGAAGAATTATTGGACATTGTATTTGAGGATGATGACGATTATGATACACTGGGAGGCTATCTCATCGGACAGTTGGGAAGAATTCCAGATGAAAATGAAATGCCCGAAATTAAATTGAATCAATTTATTTTCAAGATTAAAAAAATAGAAGAAAAACGAATCGAAAAAGTATTGGTTAGTAAGGTGCAGTAAACGTTTTGTACAAATTCCTTTAGGAACGTGAAAATATTAAAAACAAATAAACGTCCTTAAGAAGACAGTAAAAAATAATAGTAAAGCTTCCTCATTTTTGTGTCCGTAGATTTAAAATGAGTGGAAAAATGGAAACAAATGAGCCAAGAAATAGGCGAGTATTTTGTGTTTTAATAGAAAAATGATGGACATATAAACAAGCTCATTGTCGATTATTCCTGACAATGGGTAACAGGGTGTCCATAAAATAGTACTGTAGGACAAAAAGCTGATTTCCTCGTGCAAGCCCCTGGAAATCAGCTTTTCTTTGCGCTCCGGTTTTTCCTATGGCAAAATCCGTCCTTCGGATGTCTTGTTTCTTCGGAGGGCGTTATTCATTTCCCGTTGGAAATGCTTCCTTCTAAACCCTTTGCAAATAATGAGCCGAATTTAGGGTTTGTTTTTGTTCTGCCACCCTTTTTAGGGTTTACTATAATTTTAAAATATTTGCGAGAGCAAATCGCTATTGAAGAAAATGCCCCATCGTTGAATTGGCATTTTATTGTTGTGGTTTGCGGCGGCTTCCAGTATAATGAAGGTATTGCGGAAAGGATGGAATAGAATGATTTCTTATATAAAAGGGCTTTTGGCATACACTGGGGAAAATTTTATCATTGTGGAAGCCGGGGGGATTGGTTACGGCATTCATGTTTCACCAGTCCTTTTATCCGGTTTGCCTGCTATAGGAAATGCGGTAAAAATATACACCTTTATGAGTGTAAAGGAGGATGGCATTTCTCTTTTTGGATTTTCAACTAAGGAGGAA
>CAZCDP010000032.1:0-12429 GCA_964497675.1 uncultured Candidatus Epulonipiscium sp. | reverse complement strand
TGGAGGTATGCTTGTATATAAACAAGAAATGCACTCTTACAGGGATTTACCTCTCCGAGTAGGTGAAATTGGTCTTGTGCATAGACACGAGAAATCTGGGGCATTACATGGTTTAATGCGAGTTCGTTGCTTCAATCAGGATGATGCTCATATCTTTATGACAGAAGAACAGATTAAAGACGAAATTAAAGGCGTTATCAAACTCATCGATGGCATTTACAGCCAGTTTGGATTTAAGTATCACATGGAGCTTTCCACACGTCCCGAAAACAGCATGGGTACAGACGAGGCGTGGGAAGTTGCAACAAAAGGTCTGCGGGATGCGTTAGATGAAGAACAGCTTGAATATGTTGTAAATGAAGGTGACGGTGCCTTCTATGGCCCAAAAATCGACTTCCATTTAGAGGACTCCATTGGAAGAACATGGCAGTGCGGTACGATTCAGCTGGATATGAACCTGCCGGAGCGTTTTGAACTGGAATACACAGACAAAGACGGTTCCAAGAAAAGGCCAATTATGATTCATCGTGTGGCTTACGGCAGTATCGAGCGTTTCATCGGTATTTTGATTGAACATTTTGCAGGTCAGTTCCCTACATGGCTGGCACCGGTGCAAGTGAAGGTGCTTCCGATTTCTGAAAAATTTGCAGAGTATGCAAAAAAAGTGGAAGACGCTTTTGATGCAGAAGGAATCCGTGTTACGACGGATTATAGAGCAGAAAAAATTGGCTACAAAATCCGGGAAGCAAGAAATGAAAGAGTACCTTATATCGTTGTAGTCGGCGAAAAAGACCAAGCGGCAAATAAAATTTCTCTCCGTACCAGAACAAATGGAGAAGAAGGACAACAGGAGCTTGCCGATGTGATTGAAAGAGTAAAAGAAGAAATCAGAACAAGAGCATAAGAAAAATTCTGCTTATGATCTTTGAATTGAAAATTTGTCGAATTATAAAAAATAAGATACGCATTGATAAAAAGTCTTGACTTATAAGGGTGAAAGTGGTATACTTCTAAAGTAACAAAGAAGAAGTATCCGCTTCTCACCTTATTGCATTTTAGCAACTAGGGTTAATACAAAAGGAAAATCAATGGAAATTTTTTTATTTCTATGATTTTTTACGTATGTTTGGTGGATAGTTTTCTATCCGCTTTTTTTATTTGAAAAGAGTTTTTAAAATTATAGGAGGTGCTCGGCTATTACTGAATTAATGATCAATGAGCAAATTAGGGACAAAGAAGTAAGACTAATCGATGAAAACGGAGAACAGCTTGGAATCGTGCTTTCCAAAGAAGCACAGCGGTTAGCTGATGAAAAGAAATTGGATTTGGTTAAGATTGCACCAACTGCAAAACCACCCGTTTGTCGTATTATGGATTACGGGAAGTACAAATTTGATCAGGCAAAAAAAGAAAAAGAAGCCAGAAAGAAACAGAAAACCGTAGACGTGAAGGAATTACGCTTATCCCCAAGTATAGATACTCATGATATTCAAGTTAAGGTCAAAAAAGCAATTGAATTTTTAAAAGACGGAGACAAAGTTAAAGTGAGTATCCGTTTCAGAGGTCGTGAAATCGGTCATTCAAAAACAGCGGCGGTTATTCTTGAAAATTTTGCCAAGGATACTGACGAATATGGAGTAGTAGACAAACCACCTAAAATGGAAGCAAGGAGTCTTGTGATGTTTCTTGCTCCGAAAAATTAATCCATTAAGAATCAGGGAGGATATCATATTATGCCTAAGTTAAAAACAAAAAAAGCAGCAGCAAAACGTTTTAAAGTAACGGGAACAGGTCAGCTTAAAAGAAGTAAATCCAATACACAGCATATTCTCGGTAAAAAATCCAGAAAAAGAAAAAGAAACTTAAGACATGCTACTTTAGTAGATAAGACTGTATTGAACAGCATCAAGAAAAAATTATTACCATACGTATAATACCGAGAATAGATTGATAGGAGGACTTTAAAATGGCAAGAGTAAAAGGCGCGCTCAACGCGAGAAAAAGACATAAAAAAGTATTGAAATTGGCCAGAGGTTACCGTGGCGCAAGAAGTAAACAGTACAGAACCGCAAAACAGTCTGTCATGAAAGCAATGGCATATTCTTTCGCAGGAAGAAAACAGACAAAGAGAGAATACAGAAGCCTTTGGATTACAAGAATTAACGCTGCTGCAAGAGCAAACGATATTTCTTACAGCCAGTTAATGCATGGTTTGAAATTAGCAGATATTACTGTTAACAGAAAAATGCTTGCTGATTTAGCTATGAGCGATGCATCTGCTTTCACAAAATTAGTTGCATCTGCAAAAGCAAAATTAAACTAATTAAAATTAAGAGAAGAATGCAAAAGCGCCTGTTGTATCCGCAATGGGCGCTTTTTTAGAGGAATGAATATGAGTGCAATATTATTAAAAGCCGGGGGATTCATACTGATTATCCTAATCGGCTATCTATTTAAAAGAATTGGCATCTTTTCTGTAAATGACAGTCAGTTTTTAACAAAACTGATTATGCGTGTTACGTTACCCGCCGCAATTATTTCGGGGTTTAAAGGATTACATATCAGTTCTACCCTGTTGTTTGTTACAGAGATTGGACTGGGTTTAAATCTTATTATGATAGGTGTGGCTTTAGTAGTAGCCAGAAAGAAAACACCATCGGAAAAGGCGTTTTTTATGATTAATACATCAAGCTATAATATAGGTAACTTTACCATTCCTTTTACCCAAGCGTTTTTTCCGCCGGAGGCTTTGGCGGTGGTATGTATGTTTGATGTGGGCAATGCTTTTATGTGTCTTGGTACGACGTTTGCCTTGGCTTTATGCGTGGCGACTGGGGAAAGAGATTTCAGTCTGAAAAAAATGGGGAAGACATTGCTGTCCTCCACCCCGTTTATGACGCATATAACGATGCTGCTTTTATGTTTACTGCAAATTTATTTGCCAGATGAAGTATATACAGTGGTTGGCATGATTGGCGGTGCAAATAGCTTTTTGGCTATGCTTCTCATCGGTATTCTCTTTGCTGTGCATATGAAACGGGAGGATGCAAAAAATATTGGAGAGATTTTGTTCCTTCGTATTTTATTTTCCATCTTATTTGCACTGGTCATTTACCATCTACTGCCGTTGCCATTACTGATTCGACAAATTTTGGTGATTATCGTATTTTCACCGATTTTGAGTGTGGCACCAGTATTTTCTGAACGCTGTGGTTATGACAAATCAGTTGCTGCTGTATTGAATTCTTTGGCAATCCCCATCAGTATGGTTGCTATGACTGCATTGCTGATTATTTTTAATATTTCATAAAAGAAACACCCCTAAATTCGAGAACTTCAAATTTAGGGGTGTTTTGGTTAGCTGAAATATAGAAGGGGAGATTAATATGCTCTGCCCCAATATACCATATGTTTTGCTTTCTTTCCACAGCAGACACAGGTATTGGAAAGCTGTTCCTGTTCAAAAGGAATACATCTGGAGGTTGCACCTGTTTTTTCTTTGATGGCGTCCTCACAAGCCTGATCACCGCACCACATAGCCTTGATGAATCCCGGTGTTTCATTCAGTTCTTTTTCAAAGTCCTCCATATTGGTAGCAACATAAGTTTTGGAGTCCCTTCGCTCTGTTGCTTTTTGCAAGAGGTTTGCTTGAATATCAATTAATAGTTCACTAACTTTTGATTCCAACTCATCAATAGAAACGATGGTTTTTTCGCCGTTATCTCGTCTGGCAAGAACCACTTGATTTTTTTCAATATCTTTTGGCCCGATTTCCAGACGGATGGGAACCCCTTTCATTTCGTATTCACTGAATTTCCAGCCGGCGGATTTATCAGTGGCATCCAGTTTTACTCTTGCAACAGCATCCAGTCTTTTTTTCAATTCCTCTGCCATTTCCATAACGCCCTCTTTATGCTGGGCAATGGGGATGATGATAACCTGTGTTGGTGCAATTTTAGGAGGAAGTACAAGACCGCTGTTGTCACCATGTACCATGATAATGGCGCCAATGAGTCTTGTTGTGGTACCCCATGAAGTCTGATGTACATACTGAAGCTGATTGTCTTTATCTGTGTATTGAATGCCAAAGGCCTGTGCAAAGCCGTCGCCGAAGTTATGGCTTGTTCCGGACTGCAATGCTTTGCCATCATGCATTAAGCTTTCAATGGTATAGGTTGCTTTTGCACCTGCAAAACGTTCTTTGGCAGTTTTTTCGCCTTTGACAACAGGGATTGCCAAAATGTCACGGCAGAAATCAGCGTATACGTTTAACATTTTAATGGTTTCTTCCTGTGCTTCCTCAGGGGTAGCATGGGCTGTATGGCCTTCTTGCCACAAGAACTCTGTTGTTCTTAAAAATGGTCTGGTGGTTTTTTCCCAACGCACAACGGAACACCACTGGTTATACAGCTTTGGAAGATCTCGGTAGGACTGAATAATATTGGAATAATGCTCACAGAATAATGTTTCGGAAGTAGGACGCACACAGATTCGTTCCTGAAGCTTTGTTTCGCCGCCATGGGTTACCCAAGCAACCTCTGGTGCAAAACCTTCCACATGGTCTTTTTCCTTTTGGAGCAGGCTTTCGGGAATAAACATAGGCATATAAACATTTTCATGTCCTGTTTCTTTAAATCTTTCGTCCATTTGTTTTTGCAGCAGTTCCCAGATGGCGTAGCCATAGGGGCGGATAATCATACAACCTTTTAATGTAGAATAATCTGTTAGGTCTGCTTTTTTCACAACATCTGTATACCACTGTGGGAAGTCAACCTCCATATCGGTAATGGATTCCACTAATTTCTTTTCTTTAGCCATGTTTTTTTCCTCCTGTTTCATTCTATACTTGATTTAATATTTTCATACAAATAAAAAAAGCCTTCGTTCCCATAAAAAAGGGACCAAGGTTTCGGCGGTGCCACCCTAATTGATAATCATTGGATTATCCTCTTAGTACCGTTAACGCCGGAAACGCCACGTTTTTTCTCGTGGAGCTCAAGGGGTAGGTTCAAAAAGATTTGCTTAGGCTTGCAGCAACCGCCTTTTTTCTGTACGCAAGGTGCTTTTCTACTATTCCCTGTCAAAGCTGATTTTCTAACTAACATCATAACCAGAAAACAAAGGAATGTCAAGAGGATTTCTGGAATAATCATTGCGGTGGTTTCGGAGAAATGTTATAATTTTTCTATATACCATGGAGAAGGAAGGAAAAATATATGAAAGATGAACGCTTGGAAAAGTTGGCAGAGGTACTGGTTTGTTATTCCACCAATGTTCAGGCAGGGGATGCGGTCTGTATTTCCGGGGAAGATGCCGCACTTCCGTTTATTAAGGCTGTGGCTCGGGCGGCGGTGAAACGGGGAGGAATTCTCCGCTATTTTGTGGATATTCCTGATGTGGATGCAGAAATTATTAAAAATGGTAATGAAACCCAGATTGCACAGCCGAATTTTCGTTTTGGGGAGTGTGCAAAAAGTGATGTATGGATTAGTGCATGGGGAACGGAAAATACAAAAACTTTCCAGAATGTGGACAGTAATAAGCTGAAAATACGCCGTCTTGCCAATAATGACAACAGAAGGATTTATTCCACCCGTATGGGGGATGGTTCTTTGCGTTGGTGCGGAACCCAGTTTCCGACCAATGGAGATGCACAAAATGCCGGTATGAGCCTAGAGGAATATGAGGATTTTGTCTATGAGGCGGGCTTTTTAAAGGAAGATAATCCAGTGAAGAAGTGGAAAGAGATGGAAGAATTTCACGAAAAATGGATAAAATATTTGGATACCAAAAAAGAACTTCATATTCTTTCCAAGGATACGGACATTCGTGTAAATATCGCAGGAAGAAAATGGATTAATTGTTGTGGCAAAGAAAATTTTCCCGATGGGGAGATTTTCACATCCCCTGTGGAAAACGATATCAACGGTTATATTACGTTTTCCTACCCTTCTATTATCAATGGGCAGGAATTCGAGGAAGTGCGGTTGACAGTAGAGCAGGGCAGGATTATAGAGGCTGTCTGCAAAAATTCCAAAAAACAAGAGGAATTGCTTTCTTATATTGATACGGACAGAGGCTCCCGATACTTTGGAGAAGTGGCCATAGGCACCAATTATGGCATACAAAGGCATACAAAAAATATTTTGTTTGATGAAAAAATCGGTGGCTCTATGCATATGGCTATCGGGGAAGCCTTCAAGGAAGCGGGCGGTGTCAATGAATCAGCCATCCATTGGGATATGATAAATGATATGAAGGAATGCGGGGAAATTTATGCAGACGGGGAGCTTTTTTATGAGAAGGGCTATTTTTTAGGACAGGTATTGAAGGGGTAAAACAACCCTGTAACACAGAATAGCATTGATTTTGCAAATAAATTATGATATTGTAATAGGATGGATTTTTGCGTAAAGTAGTCCAAAAATAAAAGACTTTAATCGATAAAAACAATAGAAAAAGACATTTTATGATGTACAATAAAGGAGAGAATGGAAATGGAGTTTGTAACAGGCAGCTGTAAAGCGAAAGGTATGGAGATCGCTGATTTAATGGCGGCACAGGACAACGAAATGGTCAGTACCCATGGTATGATTTACTCCATCAAGGATATGGGGGATTTTGGTTTTGTCATACTGAGAAAAAGAAACGGTCTGGTGCAGTGCGTTTACAGCAAGGACGAGGCAAAGTTTAGCATGGAAGATATTGCTACAGAAATGGCGGTTAATATAGAAGGCACTTTGAAAAAGGATGAGAGAGCACCCGGCGGATTTGAAATCCGTCTAATCCATGTAACGGTTGTTTCAGCGCCAAAAGAACAGACTGCAATCAATCTTTCCAAAAGAAAATTGGGCGTTTCTTTAGAAACCAATATCGCTTTAAGACCTATTACTATGCGGAATAATCGGGAAAGAGCCGTTTTTAAATTGCAGGAAGGCGTTGTCCGTGGGTTCCGTGAGTTTTTTATGGAGAAGGGTTTTACAGAAATCAGTACACCGAAAATTGTTGCAGCAGGAGCCGAAGGCGGTGCAAATATTTTTAAGCTGGATTATTTCGGGAAAAAAGCCTTTCTCGCACAAAGTCCTCAATTTTATAAACAGATGCTGGTAGGCGTTTATGAAAGGGTATTTGAAATTGGACACGTTTTTAGAGCGGAAAAACATAATACGGCAAGACATCTTAACGAGTATGTGGGCGTAGACATGGAAATGGGCTTTATTGACAGTTTTGAAGACCTTATGGATATGGAAACAGGTGCTATCAAATCTATGCTGGAGCTTTTGAAAAAAGAATATGCCAAAGAACTTCAGATTTTGAATGTACCCCTCCCTACGGTGGACAAGATTCCTACGGTTCGCTTCAAGGATGCCAAAGAAATGGTAGCCGCAGAGTATAACCGAAAAATCAAAGATCCGTATGATTTGGAGCCGGAAGAAGAACAGTTGATTTCAAAGCTGTTTGCGGAAAAATTCGGAAGCGAATTTGTTTTTGTAACCCATTATCCTGTGAAAAAACGTCCTTTTTATGCCATGGATGATCCCGAGGATTCAAAATATACACTTAGCTTTGACTTGCTGTTCCGTGGTATGGAAATCACCACAGGCGGTCAGAGGATCCATGATTATGACGAACAGGTTGCAAAAATGCATAGCAAAGGTTTAGATCCAGCTGATTTTGAGAACTACTTAATGATTCATAAATACGGTATGCCACCTCATGGCGGCTGGGGCATTGGTCTGGAAAGATTGTGTATGAAGCTTTTAGATGAAAGCAATGTCAGAGTTGCTTCTATGTTCCCAAGAGATATGACTAGACTGGAGCCATAAGAATTTTGCAATAGGAAGGAAGGGTGAATGATGAAAATTACAGATGAAATAATTGACTATATCGGTATTCTTGCTCGTATTCACATCAGTGATGAGGAAAGAGAAACGGACAAAGAGGAAATCGGAAAAATCATTGATTATATGGATACATTGAACGAACTGGATACTACAGGTATTGAAGCTATGAGCCATGCGTTCCCTGTGAAAAATGTATTTAGGGCGGATGTTGTGAAGCCTTCTGTTGACAGAGAAGATATTATCCTGAACGCGCCGCATAAGAAAGATGGCTGCTTCAAGGTACCAAAAGCTGTAGAATAGGAGGAAGAAAAATGGAATTAAGTCAGATGACAGCCCTAGAACTGGGCAAAAAAATTCAAAAAAAAGAAGTGGGCGTTGTGGAAGCTACAAAAGCCGCTTTGGACAATATTGAAAAAAGGGAAGCTAGTTACAACTGCTATGTAACAGTTTGTAAAGAGGAAGCCCTCGTAAAGGCGGAAGAAGTACAAAAACGTATCGACAGCGGGGAATTGACTTCTCCCTTAGCCGGTGTTCCTATGGGCATCAAGGACAATATGTGTACAAAGGGTATCCAGACATCTTGTGCTTCTAAAATGCTGGACAAGTTTAAGCCGATTTACACAGCAACAGCAGTTAAAAATCTGGAAAATGCAGGCGCTATTATGGTAGGCAAAACAAACATGGATGAGTTCGCCATGGGAAGTACCACAGAAACCTCCTATTTTGGCACCACAAAAAATCCATGGAATACAGACAGGGTACCCGGCGGCAGCAGCGGTGGTTCTGCGGCAGCGGTTTTGGCAGAGGAAGCCTTCTTTACATTAGGCTCCGATACCGGTGGCTCTATTCGCCAGCCAGCTTCTTACTGCGGCATTACAGGCATGAAACCAACTTATGGTACCGTTTCTCGTTATGGCCTGATTGCCTATGCATCTTCTTTAGATCAAATCGGTCCTTTCGGCAAGGATGTAGCTGACGTGGCGGAAGTGTATAAAACTATTGCAGGCTATGACCCCAAGGACAGCACCTCTGTAAAACAAGATGCACCAAAGTTTGCACTGCGAGAAAATGTAAAAGGACTGAAAATCGGTATTCCCCTTGAGTTTTTTGGTGAGGGAACGGATTCCGAAGTAAAAGCACATATTTATGAAGCGGCAAAGACTTTTGAAGCCATGGGTGCCACAGTGGAGGAATTCAATATGCCTACACTGAAGTATGCCATACCAGCGTATTATATTATTGCTTGTGCAGAAGCCAGTAGTAACCTTTCCCGTTTTGATGGAATCAAATATGGACACTGTGCGGAAAAATATGAAGATTTGGTAGACTTGTATTATCAGTCCAGAAGCGAAGGCTTTGGCTCGGAAGTAAAGCGAAGAATTTTGATTGGTTCTTTTGTTTTGAGCAGTGGATATTATGATGCTTACTACAAAAAAGCGTTGCAGGTTAAGGCACTTATCAAAAAAGCTTATGATGAAGCTTTTGCAAAATATGATGTGATTTTAACACCAACGGCTCCTACCACAGCACCGAAAATCGGGGACAGCTTGTGTGACCCGTTGAAGATGTATTTGAGTGACATCTGTACTGTTTCTGTAAACTTGGCGGGACTTCCCGGGCTTGTTGTACCTTGCGGATACGACAATAACGGTATGCCTGTTGGGTTACAGTTAATTGGAAAGGCTTTTAGTGAGGAAACATTGCTGAACGCTGGCTTTGCTTTCCAGACAGCAACGGAATTCCATAAGAAAAGACCTATATTGAAAACAGGAAAGGAGGCGTAAACCATGGAATTTGAGACCGTCTTAGGGTTGGAAGTTCATACCGAACTTGCAACAAAAACAAAAATATTCTGCTCCTGTTCCACGGAATTCGGCGGAGAGCCAAATACTCATGTTTGTGAGGTTTGCAGCGGTATGCCAGGTACATTGCCTGTTTTAAATCAAGAGGTAGTGGAATATGCCATCCGTACAGGATTGGCAACAAATTGCGAAATCACAAGATATAATAAATTTGACCGTAAAAACTATTTTTATCCTGACCTGCCAAAGGCATATCAGGTATCCCAGCTATATCTGCCTATTTGTCAGAACGGGCATATTGATATTGAAGTAAATGGTGTGAAAAAATCAATCCGTATTAAAGAAATCCATATGGAAGAGGATGCTGGAAAGTTGATCCACGACCCTTGGGATGATTGTACGCTGGTGGATTATAACCGGTGTGGCGTTCCTCTTTTGGAAATCGTCAGTGAACCTGATTTCTCTAACGGAGAGGAAGTTATTGCATATCTGACAAAATTGAAGGCTATTTTACAGTACACAGGCGTTTCTGACTGTAAAATGGAGCAGGGTTCTCTCCGTGCCGACGTCAATCTTTCTGTAAGGCCTGTAGGGGCAACAGAATTGGGCACAAGAACGGAAATGAAAAACATCAACTCTTTCAAGGCCATTGCCAGAGCCATTGAGGGGGAACGGGAAAGACAGATAGACTTGATTAAAGAAGGCAAAAAAGTGACACAGGAAACAAGAAGATGGGATGATAACAAGGGTTCCAGCTACGCCATGCGTTCCAAGGAAAATGCACAGGATTATCGTTATTTCCCCGAACCTGATTTGATTCCCATTGAAATCAGCGATGAGTGGATTGAACGTGTGAGAGGTTCTCTGCCGGAATTGCCGGAAGCAAAAAAAGCAAGATATATAGCGGATTACAGCTTGCCGGAATATGATGTGGATATCATCACAGGTTCGAAAGACTTAGTCAGGATATTTGAAGAGTCTTATGAAGTCTGCAAAAATGCCAAAGAGGTTTCTAACTGGATTATGGGTGAGGTACTTCGCTTGGCTTCTGAAACAAGTACATTGCCAGAGGATATTTCCTTTGATGCCAAAAATCTGGGCAAGCTGATTCTTCTTGTGAAGGATGGCGTTGTAAACAGAAATACGGCAAAAGAAGTATTTGAAAAAGTTTTCTCTGAAAATGTAGAACCGGAACAGTACATTGAGGAGCATAACCTAAAAATGGTGAATGATGACAGTGCAGTTATGACTGTTGTGGCGAACGTGCTGGAGGCAAATCCTAATTCCATTGCACAGTATAAAGAAGGTAACGAAAAGGTTGCCAAATTCCTTATGGGTCAGTGCATGAAGCAGTTAAAAGGCAAGGCAAATCCTGCACTGGTGACAAAGCTTTTGGAAGAAGAATTGGAAAAACTGAAATAAAGATAAAAAGGATATCTATTGAAAAGTAGATGTCCTTTTTTAATTAGGAAGAGTTATTTTAAAAAGTTGGAGGTAAAAATAAATAAAAATTAAGTTTATATAAACTTTTTTACGGAATTTACGTTTTTAGAAATAGAGTTGTTAGCACTCTTTACAAGTGAGTGCTAATGATATATAATAATTATGATTGGTGAGAATGTAAGATTAAAAAAGGAAAGAATAGAGGTAGAGGTGAAAAATCTATAAAAGTAATAGTTTGCTGCATAAATAAATAGGATTTAGGAGAAAGGATGAGGAAAATGAATCTGCAAAAATTTACACAAAAATCTTTGGAAGCAATACAGAATGGTCAAAGTACAGCGATGGAATATAGGAACCCCCAAATAGAGCAGCAACATTTATTGTATGGTTTGCTGACCCAAGAAGAAGGGTTGATTCCTCAGCTTTTGATTAAAATGAACGTCAATGTTAACGGATTGCTAAAGGATACAAAACAGGAACTGGAAAAGCTGCCTCATATTTCCGGCAGCAGAGAGGCGGGGAGAATTTATATTTCTGCTGATCTGGATACAGTTTTGGCAGAGGCTGAAAGACTGGCGGGGAATATGAAGGACGAATATGTTTCGGTTGAGCATATTTTTATGTCCTTATTAAACAGCCCCAATTCTACTTTGAAAAATTTGTTCAAACAGTATCATGTGGAAAAAAGTGAATTTATGAAAATGTTGGCTACGGTTCGGGGAAATACCCGTGTGACCAGTGATGCACCGGAATCTACTTATGATGTACTGAAAAAATACGGCATAGATTTGGTAGAAAAGGCTAGGAGTAACAAGCTAGACCCTGTTATCGGCCGTGATGATGAAATCCGAAATGTAATCCGTATTTTGTCCCGAAAGACAAAAAACAACCCTGTGCTTATAGGTGAGCCTGGCGTAGGTAAAACGGCGATTGCGGAAGGATTGGCACAACGAATTGTCAAAGAAGATGTACCGAACAGCCTGAAAGAGAAAACCATTTTCTCACTGGATATGGGCGCTCTGATTGCCGGTGCAAAATTCAGAGGCGAATTTGAAGAAAGATTGAAAGCTGTTTTAAATGAAGTGAAAAAACGTGAAGGAAAAATCATATTGTTTATTGATGAACTGCATACGATTGTAGGCGCAGGAAAAACTGACGGCGCTATGGATGCAGGCAATCTGCTGAAGCCTATGCTGGCAAGGGGTGAACTGCATTGTATCGGCGCAACGACGCTGAATGAATACAAACAATATATTGAAAAGGATCCTGCTCTGGAACGGAGATTTCAGCCTGTTCTGGTGAGTGAGCCAACAGTGGAGGACACCATTGCCATTCTTCGT
>CAZCDP010000031.1:4341-12433 GCA_964497675.1 uncultured Candidatus Epulonipiscium sp. | reverse complement strand
TGTAAGCTTGGGGGACAGGAGAAAACCAAGGAACGCATGGAAAGCCTAAACAAAGTGGGCAGATATGAACTGGAGCTTACAGAAAAAGAAATCAGCGGTGAATATGCAACGGAAGAAGAAACCTTTGCCGCTATTCGGGATATGTATGAAAAAACAGGCTATGTTATGGATACCCATACGGCGGTGGCTTATAGTGCCTATGAAAAATACAAAAAGGAAACGGGGGATTCTACGCCTATGGTCATTATTTCCACGGCAAGCCCTTATAAATTCACAAAGGATGTCATGACAGCCATTGATGGGAAATATGGTAAAGAGAATGCTTTTAAGCTGATGGATACATTGGCAGAGATTTCCAAGGTGGAGATTCCAGCGCCGATTCGTGGTATAGAAACCAGAGAGATTCGCCATAAAAATGTGTGTGAAAAGGATGGAATTAAGGATTTTGTGAAGGGTTATCTACTGAAATAAGCGGGGGAAAGCTGTGAGAGGCGGTGCTTGAGGTGGAAGAAAACAAAGAGGAAAGAACGCAGGATGTACCGTTTGCAGAAAAACAAACGAAAGCACCCATAAGCCGCAAGGAATTTTATATTGTGGCGGTTATACTGGGATTGCTGATTGTTCACGGATTCAAAGGCATAAACCAACGTACAGAAAGAATGGAAAGAAATGTTAGAAGTGAAATGAACAGTATTTCCGATTCTGTTCATCATGTTTCCCAAAATGTACGGAATACGTTGGAGGAGCAAGGCAGTATTTTAGAAGGCAGTCATATTGATGTGATTGATTCTGATATTACCAATCGGAAAGTTATTTTGAAGCTTTCCGCATCACCCAAAGAGTATACAGAAAAAATGAAGCTGTTTTTTCAGATATCTTGTGATGGTTCTGTACCTGTTGTTATAGAAGGGAAAAAAACGGAGGGTGCGGAGTATACCGCAGAGTTGGAAATACCCCTTTGTGACACTGCGGATATGACTGCAGTTCTTGATTATGGGAATATTAAAAAGGTACAAGCTATGGGAAGAGAATCCATTAAGGAACAGTTTGTTCTGGACATGAATTGTATACAGCGTGGTTCTTACAGTTATAGAGGTAAAACAGTGTATTTGGATGAAACAGTGTCGGGGAATATTTTTAGCAAGGAACAAAAGGAAGGCAACAAAGGATTAGGCAACAAAATGGAAAAATTGGAGATTGTCTTATTTGCTGATGATAAAGAAGTGAAAAGAATTCCTGCTTTTTTGAAAAAAAGAAATTCGGATACAACCACTTTTGATGTACCAGTAAAAGCGGAGATTCCATTGGAAGAAGAAAAACCTTTTGAAATTCGTGTAGAGGGCAAGGATAGCTTGGGTTTCTCCTATCATCAAACTGTGCAGAAAACTATTTTTAATAAGATTGGTTCCTCTTCTGCTGATTTGTCTGGAGAAACCATAGTAGAATAGCTTGTTGCATAAATATGATTGGGTAACCTTCCTGTACTTTGTGCGAATTGAGTTTGAAATCTGTCTTGGTTAGAATACTGACTTGATTCTGTTGGTTAGAACCACTGAAATCAGGGTATTATTATTGTTGAAATGAACAGATACAGAAAAAATCGCAAGGGCAGCAAGGCGATAAAATGAGGAAGAAAAAGAACTTATGATTGCTTTTAAAAATAAATTGCATTAAAATTGTGATGTATAGTAAAATAAGGGGCAAATGAGTTTCTCCTTAAAATTTAGAATGTTGTTTTATCGGACACGAATTTGAGATATTTGTATGGAAAGGGAGTTTATAGCTATGAAAATTTTTATTGATACCGCCAATGTAGACCATATCAGAGAGGCCAATGATTTAGGCGTAATCTGCGGCGTTACCACAAACCCTTCTCTGATTGCCAAAGAAGGCAGAGATTTTGTTGAAGTAGTAAAAGAAATCACAACCATTGTTGATGGCCCTATCAGTGCAGAAGTAATCAGCTTGGAACACGAAGGAATGGTGAAGGAAGCAAGAGAGCTTGCGAAAATTCACAAAAATATTGTAATTAAGATTCCTATGACACTGGAAGGTTTGAAGGCTGTTAAGATTTTGACGGCAGAAGGCATTAAAACAAATGTAACTTTAATTTTTTCTGCAACACAGGCACTTTTGGCAGCAAGAGCAGGTGCAACTTATGTAAGCCCTTTCCTTGGCAGAGTGGATGATATTGGTTCAGAGGGTATGAACCTTATTGAAGAGATTGTTGATATTTTTGATGTTCATGGTATCGAAACAGAAATTATTGCGGCAAGCATCAGAAATCCATTACACGTGATTAATGCGGCACGTCTTGGATGTCATATTGCAACCATTCCTTATAATGTATTGATACAGATGGCAAAACATCCATTAACAGATATCGGTATTGAACGTTTCTTGAAAGATTGGGAGTCTGTACCTAAAAAATAAGAGTGCTGTGACAGGAGGATTTATACCTATGAAAAATATTGAACAGTTATCCATCAATACTATTCGTTTTCTTTCCGCAGAAGCAATTCAGAAGGCAAAAAGCGGACATCCCGGACTTCCTTTGGGGGCGGCTCCTATGGCCTATACCCTTTGGGCAAAACAAATGAAACAAAATCCCGCTAACCCTAACTGGAAAGACAGAGATCGCTTTATCCTTTCCGCCGGACATGGCTCTGCCTTGTTATATTCTCTGCTCCATTTATTTGGTTATGGATTGACCATTGATGATTTGAAAAATTTCCGCCAGAGAAATTCTCTGACACCGGGACATCCTGAGTATAAACACACGATTGGTGTAGAAACCACAACCGGCCCTTTGGGTCAGGGTATTGCCAATGCGGTTGGCATGGCATGGGCAGAAAATTATCTGGCTGCAAAATTTAACAAACCGGAATACAAAATTGTTGACCACCACACCTATGCGTTATGTGGTGACGGTTGTTTAATGGAGGGTGTTTCCGCAGAAGCAGCTTCCCTTGCCGGTACTTTGGGCCTCGGGAAACTCACTGTGCTTTACGATTCCAATAAAATTACCATTGAAGGCAATACAGACATTGCATTTCAAGAAAATGTGATGAAACGGTTTGAGGCTTATGGCTGGCACGTACAGGAAGTGACTGATGGCACAGACGTAGATGCCATCAACAGCGCTTTGGAAGCGGCAAAAGCAGTAACAGACAAGCCTTCTCTCATTAAAGTAAATACTGTAATCGGTTTTGGAGCGCCAAACAAACAGGGTAAGGCTTCTGCTCACGGGGAACCCTTGGGAGAAGAAGAAATTGTTTTGGCAAAGAAGAATTTGGGCTGGAAGCACGTAGAGGAGTTTTTTGTGCCTGAAGATGTAAAGGCTCATTTCGAAGCCTTAAGGGCAGAGGGTGCAAGAAAGGAAGCAGCTTGGAAGAAGTTATTTGCAGAGTATGAAAAAGCATATCCTGAACTTGCCGAGGAATGGAACGTTTGGCATAAGGAAGAATTATCTGTTGATTTATTGAATGATGAGGATTTCTGGACCTATGAAGGGGACATTGCTACCCGTGCTTCTTCTGAAAAGGTATTGCAGAAGGTGGCAAAGGTTGTGCCGAACCTCATCGGCGGTTCCGCTGACTTGGCACCATCCAATAAATCTGTAATGAAAGACAGAGAATACTATTCCAAAGAAAATCCTACCGGTTCCAATCTGCATTTTGGTATTCGTGAATTTGCCATGACAGCCATTGCCAATGCTATGGCGGCACATGGTGGTTTAAGACCCTATGTGGCAGGATTCTTTGTATTCAGTGATTACATGAAAGCGGGGCTCAGAATGGAAGCGTTGATGGGATTACCTGTCATCAGTATTTTGACCCACGATAGCATTGGTGTCGGCGAAGATGGCCCGACACATCAGCCTATTGAGCATTTAGCGGCTTTAAGAAGTATGCCGAACTACACCGTTTTCCGTCCTTGCGATACAAGAGAAACAGCGGCGGGCTGGTATACAGCTTTGACAAAGACAACAACACCTACGGCACTTGTTCTTACAAGACAAAATCTGCCTGCATTGCCCGGAACAGGAAAAGCAGCGTTAAAAGGTGCTTATGTTTTAAAAGATTGTGAAGGCACACCGGATGTTTTATTAATGGCAAGCGGTTCTGAGGTGGAGTTGATTTATAAGGCATTTGATATACTGGCTGAAAAAGGTTTGAAGGCAAGAGTTATCAGTATGCCAAGCTGGGAATTGTTTGAAGAACAAACTGACGAGTATAAAGAAAGTGTTCTGCCGAAGGCTGTGAGAAGCAGAGTAGCAGTGGAAGCGGCTTCTGATTTTGGCTGGTATAAATATGTTGGCTTAGATGGCAAGGTCATTGCGATGGAAGGCTTTGGTGCATCAGCACCTGCTGGTATATTATTCAAAGAATACGGATTTACTGTCGAAAATGTGGTGGAAAAGGCTTTGCAGGTTATTGGGAAATAAATTTTGAAAATTTGCCTTAAAAAGAGGTTTTTGGTTTCGTACCAAAAACCTTTTTTTAAGGCATCTGAATAAAAGAAAGACGGAAGGAAGGAACTTGAGTGAGAATATTCATTGCGATAGAATTGGAAGATGAGATGCGGGAGTATTTAGCGGATGTGCAGGAGCGAACGCGAAAGGAATGTAAACGGGGAAATTTTACACCAAAAGAAAATTTTCATCTAACATTGCGTTTTATAGGAGAGGCGACGGGGCAGGATATAGAGTTTTTGAAGGAGGCTATGACGGAAACAGCTTTACGCAACAGGAATTTTACACTGGTGTTAGATAAAATCGGCTTTTTCCCCAGAGGAACCAGAGGTGTACTATGGGCAGGGGTAGAACAAAATGCAGCACTTGTTAGAATATTTTCGGGATTGGAGAAGAACCTTTCCAAACAGGGATTTCCACGGGAGAAAAAGGGGCTGAGCCCTCATATCACACTGGGACGGGAAGTCGAGCCTTTTCGAGGGTTTCGGGAAGTACAGAGAAAAATCGTTGTTGAGAAAAAAACAATGCTTGTGACGAAGATTTCCCTTATGGAAAGCGTTAGGATAGGACCAAAGCTGGTGTACAGACCTATTTATAGTGAAAACCTGCAAGAGGAACGTCAAAAATAAATGCTGCCAAATTGGAAAACCCCAGTTTGTCAATTTTATTTTCAGATGGTATGCTCTCAATTTTTAAGGAATGGCAGAGAAAGAGTATGATAGATAGATTGAAATAGTAGAAATGTGAGAAGAACGGAGAAAATTTGGAAAAAATGATGTACAGTTGATTTTTTATGATAGGGACACAAAAGAATAAAACTGAAAAAAATAGGGGACACTTTGAAAGAATGAAAATGATGGAAAATGTTAGCAAAACTCTGTTGTGCATTTTGTTTGTTTTTCTGGGGGAATAGGCAGAAAATTTTTGCTAAAATCACAATAAAAAAATGCGGGCAAAAATGAAAAAAAGCTTGCAATACAGGCTTTCATAGTGTATACTAATTACTGTTGTGACATACGAGTGTTGATGCAGAAGGTTGCCGTATCATTAGAAAATACGGGTTTTTCTGCGGAGCGATGTCCAGTTCAAGAAACCGGGCGACAAGGTCACTGTGCTAAATATTGGAGAGAAGTTATCCTGAAGGGATAACTTTGTGTGTCTTACGTTGCAGGACACACCCGGATAAGTGTACAGTCACCACTTGTCGTGCTGAAAACAATAGTGCGAAAAGGAGGGGACTTTTTTTATGGCTAACCCAAAAATCAGAATCAGTCTCAAAGCTTACGATCATAAGTTGATCGACCAATCTGCAACGCAGATTATCGAAACTGCAAAGAAAACAGGTGCTCAGATCAGCGGACCAATTCCGCTTCCTACTAAAAAGGAAGTTGTGACAATCCTCAGAGCTGTGCATAAGTACAAAGATTCCAGAGAGCAGTTCGAAATGAGAACACACAAGAGATTGATTGATATCTTAATGCCAACAGCAAAAACAGCAGACGCTTTAAGCCGTCTTGACTTACCAGCTGGTGTTGATATCACATTAAAAGTAATGAAATAATTCCAAAAGGTTTATATAAGAAATAGATCTTATATTAAACTAGAATGATTGCCTGACAAACATAGTTTGGGCAGGTAATCCGCTGTAGAAACTAGGAGGTGCGAACAGAATGAAAAAAGCTATTATGGCTAAGAAAATCGGAATGACACAGGTTTTCGCAGAAAACGGTGTACTCATTCCTGTAACAGTTCTCGAAGCAGGTCCATGTGTTGTTATTCAAAAGAAAACAGTTGAAAACGATGGATATGCTGCAATTCAGATTGGCTTTACAGATGCGAAGCCAAAACAGATGACAAAGCCTGAAAAAGGTCATTTTGACAAAGCGGGCGTTGCGCCTAAAAAATATTTAAGAGAATTTAAATTGGAAGATGTAAGCGCTTTTGAAGTGGGTGCGGAAATCAAAGCGGACTTATTTGCAGCAGGCGAAAAAGTAGACGCAAGCGGTATTTCTAAAGGTAAAGGTTTCCAGAGTACAATCAAGAGATACAATGCACATAGAGGACCTATGGGTCACGGTTCCAAATCTCACAGAGTTGTTGGTTCAATGGGTTCAGGTACAACACCAGGTCGTGTTAAAAAAGGCAAAAGGATGCCAGGACATATGGGTAGCGTAAAAGTTACAATCCAGAACCTTGAAATCGTTCGCGCTGATGCTGAGAAAAATCTTCTTTTGGTAAAAGGAGCAGTTCCGGGACCTAAGGGAGCAGTACTTGTAATAAAGGATAGCGTAAAGGCTTAATAAACTTTGCGAAAGGAGGATTACAAACATGGCAAATGTTGCAGTAGTAAACATGAATGGCGAGCAGGTTGGAAATATTGACCTGAACGATGCTATTTTCGGAATAGAAGCAAATGAAAACGCAATGCATCTGGCTGTTGTTCAGTACCTTGCAAATCAAAGACAGGGTACACAGAGTGCAAAAACTCGTGCAGAGGTCAGAGGCGGCGGAAGAAAACCTTGGAGACAGAAAGGTACAGGCCGTGCAAGACAAGGCTCCATACGTTCACCACAGTGGACAGGCGGTGGCGTTGTATTTGCTCCAAAGCCAAGAGATTATTCTTTCAAATTAAACAGAAAAGTAAAAAGACTTGCTTTACAGTCTGCTCTTTCTACAAAAGTGGCAGAAGGTAAAATTATTGTTTTAGATGAATTGACATTAGCAGAAGTTAAAACAAAGGAAATGACAAAGGTTATCGCAAACATTAATTGTGGGAAGGCACTCATTGTTATGGATGGTTCCAACACAAATGTTATGCTTTCCGCAAGAAACATTCCTAATGTTAAAACAGCTTCTGTTAACACAATCAATGTATATGATTTATTAAAATACAATACATTGGTGGTAACAAAAGATGCAGTAGCAAAAATTGAGGAGGTGTACGCATAATGGCAGACTTAAAATATTATGATATAATCCTTAAACCAATCGTAACAGAAAAGAGTATGAACCTGATGGGTGAAAAGAAATATACTTTTTCTGTGCATACGGAAGCTACAAAAAATCAAATCAAAGAAGCTGTTGAAAAATTATTTGAAGGTGCAAAAGTTGCTCGCGTAAACACTATGAATTTAGATGGTAAGCCAAAAAGAAGAGGTATGATCTGGGGTAAAACTGCTAAAAAGAAAAAAGCGATTGTTAAGCTGACAGCTGACAGCAAAGACATCGAAATTTTCCAGGGCATGTAATTTAGAAAGTAAGTAAACGAAGAATGAAACACACGGGAACGTGTGAACTATAGAAAACGTACCGAAAGGAGTGGAGAAGATGGCAATTAAAAGATATAAACCATATACACCATCCAGAAGACACATGACAGTGTCTGCATTTGATGAAATTACAAAATCAACTCCTGAAAAATCTTTGGTAGTTCATATTAAAAAGAATTCAGGCAGAAATAATCAGGGTAAATTAACAGTTCGTCACAGAGGCGGCGGCGGTAAGTTAAAATACAGAATCATCGACTTCAAACGTAACAAAGATGGTATCCCTGCAAAGGTGACAGGCATTGAATACGATCCAAACAGAACAGCAAACATTGCACTTATTAGCTATGCA
>CAZCDP010000031.1:0-4331 GCA_964497675.1 uncultured Candidatus Epulonipiscium sp. | reverse complement strand
CTGATCGTATATGCTGACGGCGCAAAAGCATACATCCTTGCTCCTGCTGGATTAAAGGTTGGCGATACTTTGATGAATGGTCCTGATGCGGAAGTAAGAATTGGTAATGCACTTCCGATGAGAATGATTCCTGTAGGCGCAAACATCCACAATGTGGAAATGAAACCAGGCAAAGGTGGTCAGTTGGTTCGTGCGGCTGGTAACGAAGCGCAGCTTATGGCGAAAGAAGGAAAATATGCAACTGTAAAACTTCCTTCCGGTGAAATGAGAATGCTTCCTATCGATTGTAGAGCAACCATCGGTCAGGTCGGAAATATTGACAACGAACTGATTCATATTGGTAAAGCCGGTAGAAAACGTCATATGGGTATCAGACCTACGGTAAGAGGTTCTGTAATGAACCCGAACGACCATCCTCACGGCGGTGGTGAAGGCAGAACACCAATCGGTCGTCCATCACCTATGACACCTTGGGGCAAACCAGCAATGGGTTACAAGACAAGAAAGAAACACAAAGCTTCCAACAGGCTTATCATTCGCCGCAGAAACGGTTAAAAGAAAGAGCGCCTAAATGGGGCGCAGGCACTTTGTGCAGGATGAATAACGAAACAAGGAGGATTAGAATATGAGCAGATCACTCAAAAAGGGACCTTTCGCTGACGCACATCTTTTAAAGAAAATTGATGTATTGAATGCAGCAGGCGAAAAAACAGTTATTAAGACATGGTCTCGTCGTTCAACAATATTCCCGGATATGATCGGTCATACAATCGCAGTTCATGATGGAAGAAAACATGTGCCTGTATATGTTACAGAAGACATGGTAGGTCATAAACTCGGTGAGTTTGCCTTAACAAGAACATACAGAGGACACGGAAAAGACGCTGAAAAGAAATCGAAATTACGCTAATTAGCATTGGAAGGAGGTTTCGTTCATGGCAAAGGGACACAGAAGCCAAATAAAAAAAGAAAGAAATATTGACACAAAAGATAGAAGACCACAGGCATCTGCAAAGTATGTTGGGATTCCAGCTACGAAAGCCAAAATCGTTTTAGACCAGATTAAGGGCAAAGACGTTGTCACAGCGGCTGCTTTGTTGAATTACTCACCAAGATATGCGGCAGAAATCATTGGTAAGGTATTAAAATCAGCAGTTGCAAATGCAGAAAACAATTTAGGTATGGATGTCAGCAAATTATATGTAGAAGAAGTTAGCGCTGATCAAGGACCAACAATGAAAAGAATTCGTCCAAGAGCTCAGGGCAGAGCATATAGAATACTGAAAAGATCAAGTCATATATCCATAATCCTCAATGAGAGATAAGGAGGTAAACAATGGGACAGAAAGTAAATCCACATGGATTAAGAGTCGGAATAATTAAAGACTGGGATACAAAATGGTATGCTGAGAAGGAATTTTCGGACTATCTGGTAGAAGACGTTGCAATCAGAAAATTTATCAAGAAAAAACTTTATACTTCAGGTGTTTCCAAAATTGCGATTGAAAGAACAGCTGAAAGAATTAAGATCATTGTTTATACAGCAAAACCGGGTATTGTTATCGGAAGAAACGGTCAGTCTATTGAAGAATTGAAGTCTGAAGTTCAGAAGATGACAAAGCACAAGGTCGCTATCAACATTGAAGAAATCAGAAGACCAGAATTAGATGCACAGTTAGTTGCTGAAAATATTGCGTTACAGCTTGAAAACCGTGTTACATTCCGCCGTGCTATGAAACAGGCAATGGGCAGAACAATGAAATTTGGTGCAAAGGGTATCAAAACAGCAGTTTCCGGTCGTTTAGGCGGTGCCGACATGGCCAGAGATGAAAGCTATCATGAAGGAACAATTCCTCTTCAGACATTACGCGCAAACATTGACTATGGTTTTGCAGAGGCTGATACACAGTATGGTAAACTGGGCGTAAAAGTTTGGATCTACAAAGGAGAGGTACTTCCTGTAAAGGCAGCAAAAAAGGAAGGAGGCGCTAAGTAATTATGTTAATGCCTAAAAGAGTGAAAAGACGTAAACAGATGAGAGGCCGTATGAAAGGCAAAGCTCTCAGAGGTAACAAGGTTACTTATGGTGATTACGGAATCGTTGCACTGGAGCCAAGTTGGATTACATCTAACCAGATCGAGGCTGCCCGTATTGCTATGACAAGATATATCAAACGTGGTGGTAATGTTTGGATTAAAATTTTCCCTGACAAACCAATCACATCAAAACCTGCTGAAACTCGAATGGGTTCAGGTAAAGGATCCCCGGAATATTGGGTAGCAGTTGTAAAACCAGGCAGAGTAATGTTTGAAATAGGTGGCGTTGAGGAAGAGATTGCAAGAGAAGCTTTAAGACTTGCTGTTCACAAATTGCCTATTAAATGTAAAATCGTTTCTCGTGCAGAGCAACAGGCGGAAATGGAAGGTGATAGCAGTGAAAACTAAAGGCTACGTTAATGAATTAATTGAGAAATCAGCAGATGAATTAAAAAACGACCTTGTTTCTGCTAAAAAAGAATTGTTCAATCTGAGATTCCAGAATGCAACAAATCAGTTGGATAATACTGCAAGAATCAAGGAAGTACGCAAGAATATCGCAAGAATTCAAACAATCATCACTAAGAATCAGAGAGCGGCTGAATAATAAGGGAAACAAACAGTGAAAGGAGGCACACCTCGTGGAAGAAAGAAATCTTCGTAAGACCAGAGTGGGCAAAGTTGTCAGTGACAAAATGGATAAAACCATTGTTGTAGCTGTAGAAGATAAAGTAAAACATCCTTTATACGGAAAAATTATGAACAGAACTTACAAACTGAAAGCACACGACGAAAATAACGAGTGTAATATCGGTGACCGTGTAAAAGTTATGGAGACAAGACCATTATCGAAAGATAAGAGATGGAGACTTGTATCTATTATCGAAAAAGCAAAATAATCCTGTTACGAGAGGAGGCAATCACATGGTTCAGCAAGAAACCAGATTAAAAGTGGCAGATAATTCAGGAGCAAGAGAACTTCTCTGCATCAGAGTTCTTGGGGGATCCACAAGAAGATATGCAGGGGTTGGAGATATTATAGTAGCTACTGTTAAAGATGCAACACCAGGCGGCGTTGTTAAAAAAGGCGATGTAGTAAAGGCTGTTGTAGTCAGAACAGTACATTCTGTTGGCAGAGCAGATGGAAGCTATATCAGATTTGACGAAAACGCAGCAGTAATTATCAAGGATGACAAAAACCCAAGAGGTACACGTATTTTTGGACCTGTTGCAAGAGAGCTCAGAGAGAAACAGTTTATGAAAATTTTATCTCTGGCACCAGAAGTATTATAGGAGGTGTGTCAGGTGTCTAATATGAAATTAAAGCAGAATGACAAAGTTGTTGTAATCGCCGGAAAAGATAAAGGCAAAGAAGGTAAGATTCTTCTTGTTGACAAAAAGAAAAACAGAATTATTGTGGAAGGCGTAAATATGGTTTCCAAACACACAAAACCAAACCCAGTGAATCAGCAGGGTGGTATTGTGAAAAAAGAAGGCTTTATCGACGCTTCCAATGTAATGTATATTCATAACGGCAAGCCAACCAGAATTGGTGCTAAAGTTGTGAAAGAAACCAAAAACGGCAAAGAAGTCAACGTAAAACACAGAGTAGCAAAAACAACAGGCGAAGTTATTGACTAATCTGTGAAAGGAGGTAAAAAATGAGCAGATTAAGAGATTTTTATGAAGCAGAAATAATTCCTGAAATGATGAAAAAGTTTTCATATAAAAATAAACTGGCTGTCCCTAAAATCGAAAAGATTATTATTAACATGGGTGTAGGCGAGGCAAAGGAAAATGCAAAAGTTCTCGATGGTGCTGTAAAAGACCTGACAATTATTGCTGGTCAGAAGCCTGTCATTACAAAAGCAAAAAAATCAGTTGCTGCATTTAAACTTCGTGAGGGTATGGCCATCGGCTGCAAGGTTACTCTCAGAGGTAGCAGAATGTACGAATTCGCAGACAGATTAATCAATATCGCACTTCCTCGTGTACGTGACTTCCGTGGCGTTAAGGCAAACTCTTTTGACGGCAGAGGTAACTACACAATGGGTGTAAAAGAACAACTCATCTTCCCTGAAATTGAGTATGATAAGGTTGACAAAGTTAGAGGTATGGACATTGTCTTCGTTACAACAGCAAAAACAGACGAAGAATCAAGAGAATTGTTAAGATTATTCGGAATGCCATTCGCGAAATAAAGGAGGGAACAAAAATGGCTAAAAGATCTATGGTTGTAAAACAGCAGAGAGCGCCTAAGTTCTCCACTCAAGCATATACACGTTGTAGAATTT
>CAZCDP010000030.1:2179-12607 GCA_964497675.1 uncultured Candidatus Epulonipiscium sp. | reverse complement strand
GAAATATAATATGCCCAGATAGCTCAGTCGGTAGAGCAGAGGACTGAAAATCCTCGTGTCACTGGTTCGATTCCGGTTCTGGGCATTTTGAAAAAAGTTTCCCAAAAGCAAAAACCCCATTGACAAATTCATTAAATAGTGTATAATATTTGTTGTTGGGAAATGTATAAAAGAATATGCGCGAATGGCTCAGTGGTAGAGCATCGCCTTGCCAAGGCGAGGGTCGCGAGTTCGAATCTCGTTTCGCGCTTACTTTAAATAATCGGGTTCATAGGATAATGAATCCCGATTATTTTTTTGTTTATAGGCTGAAGCACCTTACGCAGGGCGTAGGGTGCTTTTTTTATGGATAGAAAGAGCAGACAGAAGATAGAGTACCAAAAGGGGATGTCAGTATAAACCTTTTGCTTTAAAGGGTTTTTGTTGTTTGTCAAAGGGTTTTAAATTTTTAAGAGCGGTTATTTCTTTCTCGTATAGAATTTTTAAGAATTTTCAAGGCATTTTTTAATTTTTAGGTGTTATAGTATAGAGAGAAAAAAATGAGGCGAAATTGTACCTGAAAGATAAGAGGAATAAAACATGGCAGATTATTATATATCCAAGGACAGATGTAAACGAAAAAAAAGACGGCGGAAAAAAAGACTACGGAGAGGGCTGATTGTTTTACCCTTAGCAGTTATTTTGTTGGTGGCTTACAGAAATATGGGGCTTTATACCATCGGGCTGGATGCGGGGCATGGCGGAGCAGACGAGGGCGCAGTGGGCGTGATTTCCGAGGTGGAGCTGACAGAGAGAACAACGGCTTTTTTGGAGGAAATGTTAAGGGAGGACGGGCGTTTTCGGGTAATCTTATCGAGGGGTTACGGAGAAGGGAAAGGCATCAACGAACGAAACAGAAAATTGCGGAAAAAAAGACCGGATATTGTCCTTTCTATCCATGGCAATGGGGACCCTATGGGAACGGGAACAGGTTTTGAATGTTATCCGTCACCCCCGGGGCGGGAAAATTACGGGAAAAGCTATGAGTTTGCAAGGATGATTGCAGAAGAAATGGCGGAGCTTGGCAGTGTCATTCGGGGCAGGGACGGCATACGCTACGGCTATTATGTTCCTGACGAAACTGGGCAGCTCACAAAAACCATCAAAGAATCCTCCGATACCACAGTGTACGAGTATGGGTCTTTTGGCATGGTGGAGCGAATGAGATGTCCTGCGGTACTGGTGGAGCAGTGTTTTGTGACCAATGCGGACGATGTGGCGGCTTTTGGTACGGAGGAGGGCTGTAAAAAAGCGGCAGGGGCTTATTATCGTGCCATTTGCCGATATTTGAAACTGGATTAAGGGTAGGGGAAGAAAAAACCACCTTTTTTTCTTTGGAAAACTATATTTTTTTGGAGGAAAAAGCACAGAAGCTAGATTTGTTTTTTATACAAGGACAAATGTTTGTGGTAAAATTACACGAAGGAGGGGCCGTTTTTGCCTTTATTTCCGTATTTTTCACAAAAAGCAGGGTGTATTTGATAAAAAACAGCATTATAGTTGACGGCAGAATCAGGTGTGTTATAATTTAGTGGTGTAATTAAGAAAGTATACAAAAAATTTTGTGTGCTTTCTTTTCATTATACCAAAAACCACAAATTACATTTTAGGAGGCTTAATTATGGAAAGAGTATTTAATTTTTCAGCAGGACCATCAATGCTGCCCTTGGAAGTTTTGGAAAAAGCACAGAGTGAGTTTGTCTGTTGCGGTTCCAGCGGCATGTCAGTAATGGAGATGAGCCACCGATCTAAAATGTTTGAGGATATTATAACCCGTGCGGAGTCGACCTTAAGAGAGCTGATGCATATCCCCGACAACTATAAAGTGCTTTTCTTACAGGGTGGCGGCTCTACGCAGTTTGCTATGATTCCCCTGAACCTCATGAATAAAAATAAGAAAGCAGATTATGTGAAAACAGGTCAGTGGGCAAAAAAAGCAATAGAAGAAGCAGGGCGTTATGGCAATGTAAATATTGTTGCTTCTTCAGAAGACACAACATATGACCGTATTCCGGAGCTTGACCCCAAAAAGTTTGACCCCGAAGCGGATTATTTTTATATTACGTTGAATAATACCATTTATGGTACCAGATATACGAAGCTTCCTGACACAGGCAAGGTGCCATTGGTGGGCGATATGTCCTCCAGCATCCTTTCCGAGGAAATTGATATTACAAAGTTCGGTCTGCTTTTTGCGGGCGCACAGAAAAATCTTGGGCCTGCCGGTGTGACTGTTGTCATAGTTCGTGAGGACCTTTTGGGGAATGCCATGGACTTTACACCTACCATGTTGAAATATGATATTCATGCCAAAAATGATTCTATGTACAATACCCCACCAACTTACAGCATTTATTTTGCAGGGTTGGTGTTTGAATGGGTAAAACAGCAGGGCGGTGTTCGTGCCATGCAGAAAATAAATGAATATAAAGCAGGTTTATTATACGACTTTTTGGACAACTCCAAGTTGTTTAAAGGAACTGTTGTGCCAAAGGACCGTTCTCTTATGAACGTACCTTTCATTCTTCCTACGGAAGAATTGAATGCAAAATTTATCAAAGAAGCGGCATCCAAAGGGTTTGTGAATCTGAAAGGGCATCGTACCGTAGGCGGTATGAGAGCTAGCATTTATAACGCTATGCCCACGGAAGGCGTGAAGGCTTTGGTTGAACTGATGGCGAAATTTGAGAAGGAAAACAGATAAGGAGCGTATAAATCATGTTTAAAATACGGACATTGAATAATATTTCCCCAATGGGTATGAAAAAATTTCCGGAGAGAGAATTTGTCATTTCTGATAAAGAGGAAAATCCCGATGGTATTATGTTGAGAAGTTTTGAAATGCACAATATGGAACTGAATGAGAACCTTTTGGCTGTAGCCAGAGCGGGAGCAGGTACCAACAATATCCCTATCCCCCTCTGCACAGAAAGAGGAATCCCTGTATTTAATACACCGGGTGCCAATGCCAATGCAGTAAAAGAATTGGTCTTGACAGGAATGCTCATAGCTTCCAGAAAAATTATTGATGGTGCTAACTGGACACAGAGTTTAAAGGGAAATGAAAATGTGGAAAAGGCTGTTGAGGCCGGTAAAAAGCAATTTAGCGGCCCTGAAATTTCCGGCAAAAAGCTGGGTGTTATTGGTTTGGGTGCTATCGGCGTATTGGTGGCCAATGCTGCCTTGGATTTGGGGATGGAGGTAATCGGTTATGACCCTTTCCTGACCCTTAATTCTGCATGGCATCTTTCCAGTGCTGTAAAATATACCACAACACTAGAGGAAATTGTTGGACAGTGTGATTATATTACATTACATATCCCTTTGAACCAGAAAACAAAGTATACCTTCAATAAAGAGCTGTTCGCCGTAACCCAAAGAGGTGTCAGACTTTTGAACTTTGCCAGAGGGGAACTGGTAGAAACAGAGGCTTTGAAAGAAGCAATCAAGGAAGGCATTGTGGAGCGTTATATTGTGGATTTCCCAAGTGCAGAGCTATTGGGCATCGACAATGTGATTGTAACACCGCATCTTGGTGCCTCTACACCGGAATCAGAAGAAAATTGTGCTGTGATGGCAGCAAACGAACTGCGGGAATATCTTCGCTATGGTAATATCAAAAATTCTGTCAATTTCCCAGATTGCTCTGTACCCTATGGCGGAAAACCGAGAATTGCCATTTCTCATAAGAACATTGTCAATATGATTGGTTCTTTGGCTGCAGTATTCACAAAATACGGTGTTAATATTGATAATATGGTAAACAAAAGCAAAGGAGATTTGGCATATAACTTGATAATTTGTGATAATCTTCATGGAAAAGGCAAAGAAATCATGGAGGAATTATATCAGATTAACAGCGTTATCAGAGTCAGAATTATCGAGGGAGAATAAAACTTACAGGAGGACTTTATTTTGGCTATTATCAAACCTTTTAAAGGTATTAGACCTGACCCGAAAAAAGCACAGAACGTAGCGGCATTGCCCTATGATGTTATGAATAGTGACGAAGCAAGAGAAATGGTAACCAATAATCCGGATTCTTTTTTACACGTGGATAAAGCAGAAATCGATTTGGATTCATCTGTCTATATCTATGATGATAAAGTTTACGCAAAGGCAAAAGAAAACATGGATAGAATGATTAACGATGGCACCTTCATACAGGATGAAACGCCTTTATTTTATATCTATCAGCTGACTATGAATGGAAACAGCCAGACAGGTCTTGTGGTTTGCACCAGTATTGATGAATACCTAGATGGAACCATTAAAAAACATGAACTTACAAGAGCGGATAAGGAAGCGGACAGGATTCGCCATGTGGATACCTTAAACGCCAATACCGGCCCTATCTTCCTTGCATATAAAGAAAATGGGGATATTAAAGCCCTTTTGGAAAGTTGGATGAAAGAACATCAGCCGATTTATGATTTTACATCAGAGGACGGCGTGGTGCATACTGCATGGGTTATTGACGGAGAAAAAGAAATCGATGCTCTTGTAGAAAAATTCGGGGGCATAGAAAACCTTTATATCGCCGATGGTCACCACAGAAATGCATCTGCTGTAAAGGTGGGGTTGAAACGCAGGGAGGAAAAGCCTAATTATACAGGAAAAGAAGAATTTAATTTCTATCTTTCTGTGCTTTTTTCCAGAGATGAACTTCTGATTATGGATTATAATCGTTTGGTAAAGGACTTGAACGGCTTGACATCGAAAGAATTTATGGAAAAAATCCAACAAAAATTCAGTGTTATGCCATATAGCGGGGAAGGTTGCTGCCATCCTTCGGCACTGCATACGTTTGGGATGTATCTGGAGGGGAAATGGTATCTGCTGGAAGCGAAAGAAAACATTATTAAAAAAGATGTGGTAGAAGCTTTGGATGTATCCATTTTGCAGAAAGAGTTACTGGAGCCTGTCCTTGCCATCGGTGACCCCAGAACGGATAAACGTATCGATTTTGTTGGCGGTATCCGTGGGCTGGAGGAATTGGTTGCACGAGTGGACAGCGGAGAAATGAAGGTCGCTTTTTCTATGTATCCAACTTCTATGGAAGAGTTGATGAATGTGGCAGACAGCGGAAAGACTATGCCACCAAAATCCACATGGTTTGAGCCTAAACTTAGAAGTGGTTTGTTCATCCATTCCTTGGGGGATTAAAAAATTACAAAATATTCCGTTTCGTCCTTTGGGATGGAGCGGATATTTTTTTTGTTTTGTTTTATACTAAGATTGCGGCGGTTCATAGAATTTTTCTGTTTTGTTTCAAAATAAGAGGAAAACAGAAAAACGGTTTGCTGCAAAGGGGTGATTTTATGAGAAGATTTACAATGGGACTGATGGCAGGTACAATGATGACGGCGGTTGGGATTGGTTATCTGCTGCAGGACAAAAAGACTTGTAACGCTATGTTGCACAAGGGTAAGAAAATGGCGGTAAAGGCGGAGGATGTCGTTGATGACGTGGTAGACGGTATTTTGGAAATGTAATACTAAAGGACTGCTTTTTCCCGTTGAAACAAAAAATGAACCTTTCGTTTTTTTAAAGAAAGCAAGGGCGTATTCTGTGGAATACGCCCTTGTGCGTGTCAATAAAGTCAAAATCAGTTCTTTGAGGTTTTACCTTCAAACTACCACGAGGGTTTCGTCCTCGACCCATAAGGTCAAACTACATTTTCCTTGAAGGTTTAGGGATTTGTCGTTTTCTTACATAGCATCGGCAAGATGGTGGGTGAAAATTTTATAAATGCAAATATTGTACTTTTACGTAAAGGACAAGGAAAACGTAGTTTTCCGGTGAAAATTTTTGTCCCTCTTTTTTTAAAAAGAGGGTGGAGTTTGAGGCAAAGCCTCAAGGTTTTGATTTTGCCTCAAGGTTTTGACTTTGTCCTTGGCTCAAGATTTTGCTTTTGTCTACACCCGTTTTATTATTTGCTTAATTTTTTGATACCCACACGGATTCTCCGAAGGGATTCTTCTTTGCCGAGAATATCTGCCAGCTCCATGGCACCACCGGGCGAGGTAGGTTCGCCGGAAAGAGCAGTTCGTACGGGCCATAAAAGCTGACCATTTTTGACACCCAATTCCTGTACCAGTGCCATAAGGGCATCATGGATTGCAGTTTCCTCCCAAAGGGGCAGATTTTCCAAAACAGGCAGTGCGGCCTGTAAGCTGGAAAGGGCGATTTCTTCGGTGGTTTTCATTTTTTTATGAATATATAATTCGGTACTATATTCCGGTAGATTGTCAAAGAAATCCACCAGATGAGGAATATCATTCAACGTTTCCAGACGTTTCTGCAACAATGCAGCAATTTTTTTGATGTCCAGTGCCTGATTTTTTACAGATTCTTTTAATTTTGGTTCTGCAAGCATAAAGAACTTTTCAAAATCCATGGCCTTGATATATTCACTGTTCATCCAAGTCAATTTTTTTAGGTCAAAAATAGACGGGGATTTGCTAAGCCCTGCAATATCAAAGGCTTTTTCCAGTTCTTTCAGCGTAAAAATTTCTCTGTTGTCAGAAGGACTCCAACCTAAAAGAGCAATATAATTTACTACTGCTTCTACTAGATAGCCTTCTTTGATAAGCTCCTCAAAGGATTTATCACCATGGCGTTTGGAAAGCTTGTTTTGGGCATCACGCATAACCGGTGGCAGGTGAACATAAGTTGGTGCGGGCCAGCCGAAAGCGTCGTAAAGCAGGTTATATTTGGGTGTGGAGGACAGGTATTCACTGCCTCGTACCACGTGAGTAATCTGCATCAAGTGGTCATCCACAACATTTGCAAAGTTATAAGTGGGGAACCCGTCGGCTTTCATCAAAATTTGGTCGTCCAGTTCTCCGTTATCCACAGTGATGTCACCGTAAACCACATCATGGAAGGTAGTTGTTCCTTCAGTGGGCATTTTTTGGCGGATGACAAAGGGCATTTTGGCATCAAGGTTTGCCTTGATTTCTTCCGCAGAAAGGGTTAGACAGTGACGGTCGTAACGGGAAAAAGCATCCCCTTTTTCATTGCTGACCTTTAAGCTGTCCAGACGTTCTTTGGTGCAGAAGCAGTAATAAGCCTGTCCTTTTTCTATGAGCTCTAAAGCGTACTGCATATACATACCCATGCGCTGGCTCTGGACATAGGGGCCGTAATCCCCGCCTACATCAGGTCCTTCGTCATGGAGCAGTCCTGTTAGCTTCAAAGTATTATAAATAACATCTGTGGCGCCTTCCACAAGACGTCCTTGGTCTGTATCCTCAATTCTTAATATAAATTTACCGCCTTGGGATTTGGCGATTAAATATTCATAGAGAGCTGTTCTGAGGTTGCCGATATGCATATAGCCTGTGGGGCTTGGCGCAAATCTGGTTCTGATTTCCATAGTGCATCTTCCTTTCCCTTAATTAAAATCTTATCTTGTAATAGTTTATACTGGAAAAGGGCGGATGTAAAGGAAATAATTTGCCCTCTGACAAAAACATATGGTATTTTACGGTGTATAAATGACAAGGATGGGAAATAGAATATAAATGCATAGCAGAGGGTCCAGATTGTGGGCAAGATGCGGAAAAGTCGGAGGGAAGTGGAAGGAAACATGAAAGTTTTCAGCGTAAGACTGGAGGAATTGAGTATTTTTTTATTTATAGGCATTATAGCGGCAGGCATTTTTTTTACAGAACAGCGTCAAAAAGAACTTGTGCCTGCCATGATGCCCACCATGTCCAAAACCATTGTAATTGATGCAGGACACGGCGGCTGGGCCCCGGGGCGGTATTAACGCAAATTGGGATTTTTTTGTGGGATTTGAATACTTATTCACATAAATTAGAGGTTGAAAAAGGACAAGCTGACGAATGGCTGTGGATAAAATGACAGAGGAATTTAAAAGCATGAGCCTGTTGTAAAATACTGGTGTACAAGCCTGTTAAACAAAGAAAGGAGGATGCTTTTATGGGAAATCGTTTAGCACATACAAAATGAACGTGCAAGTACCCTATTGCATTTACACCAAAATATAGAAGAAAGGTAATTTATTATGAATGATCCTCCGCATTCTGGATATCGTACTCCTGTAAAAGAGTAGCTATGATATTTTCTTTTATCTTAGAAAGCTTTTCATGGTACTGGCTTATCGATTACCTAAAAACACTTTCTTCATCACAACCACATCTGCAATCTACTGTGTAATGATTCATATCCTTACTCTTTGATAAATCATCCTGAAATATGGAGTGTTTTGCGGTATCATTCTCCTTCAAATTTTCCAATATATAATAACCCTTCAATAAGAATTATTTACAATTCATCGGTAGTCGTTTGTCCAAAAACGAAGCAATGTTAATTTTTTTAAATATCTTTATTAACACATTAACACAAGATTTCATAACAGCAAAAAATGGGTTTTGCTGTTTTCAGAAAATGTCACGTATCTTTTCAAGCTGAACTCCGAATTTTTCTTTTGTGGCATTGTCTAAATTTTTTATTATATTTGCGGTATATGCATCATGCAAAATATACTCTTTCGAAAGAAATATCATAGGGATATATTGAGTTGTTATTGCATTGGCTACTGAGTAGTTATATATGGTTCCCATTAACATTGTATCATGGTTAACTGAAATGTTCATCCATCTCGTTTTCATTTCTTCTAATTTTTTGTCCTCAAAATAATGTGAGTAATATCTTTCAAAGGGCATTTTATAGTCACCTGTTGCACTGAATAATATAAGAATAAAATGCTCTATTCTGCTTTCAGCTTCTTTTAGAAGGTCAATAAATTCCTGATCCAAATCTTCTTTCCAAATTTGAATGAGCAGTTCATCTTTTGCAGAGGCAACGAGTTGTTTTGCTTTAAATATTACATTTTCGTAGCCGTCAATATTCCAGATTTCAGTACGATCATAAGTTGATTTTGCATGTGGTGCCAGCAAATTTTCCATGAGGGTTATATCAGAACTTGTTTTTTGTGACAGTAAATTAACAAAATCCTCCACAGGTGTAGCAATATAATAAATTTGCTCTCCCTGATTCTTTTGTACAAGACCTTTTCTGTATAATATTTCCAAAACATTATAAATTTTTGATCTTGGAATTGATGATTGTTTACTTAATTCATAACCCGTTGCTTTTCCTAATTCCAATAAAGTTACATATGCTTTTGTTTCGTATTCTGTAAAATTATACGTTTTCATTATAGCTATTAGTTTTTCCATAATACCCCATTCTATTTCGTTATTTTATAAGTATTAATTTAGAATAATTTAGCACAATTTTCTTCAAAAAGCAAATGTAAAAAAATTTAATAAATTATTTTGTTATTTTATTGACAGATTAAATGAATTATGCTAATATGACCACAATAGGAGTTACCAAGGGTAACTTCCTAATGGGAAGCTAAGTGTAAATATAAAAGGAGGTCGACATGTTATATTTAACTAGTCAGGATATTGAAAAAGTTGTTAAGCATGAAGAGGTTGTAAAAATTATCGAAGAAACTATGAAACTATATGAAACAGGTAATTTTGTTCAACCAGACAGGATTTCGGTAAATCGTAATTCTGAAACGTACCTTTACATGCCATGTTTTACAGATGATGTAAAAGGTACAAAATTTCTTACTTTGTTTGCTGAAAATGCAAAAAAGGGGATTCCTACCATTCAGGGATTGATGTTACTGAATGACAATAAGACAGGAAAAATCAACTGCATTATGGATGGGGCATCTTTGACTGCATTCCGCACCGGAGCAGTTGGTTCTTGTGGCATCAAACATACTACACCTAAAAATGTAAGGAATTTGGGAATCGTTGGAACAGGTATGCAGGGATTTTACCAGAGTTTGTATGCTTGTAAAATGAGAAACATTAAAAAAATCAGTGTATTTGATATTTTTCCCGATAAGGCGGAAGAATTCAAAAACAGATTACAGGCAGCGTTACCCAATGTAACCGTTCAGGCAATGCCAACTTGCGAGGAACTGATTAAAGCTTCAGAAGTAATAATAACTGTAACAACTTCCCCAAAACCGGTTATTCCTAACAATAAGGAACTGATTCAAGGGAAACATTTTATTGGTATTGGTTCTTATAAACCAACAATGCAAGAGTATCCACAAGCATTATTTGAAATTTTAGATGATATATACATTGATGTTGATTTTGCAAAAGAAGAAACCGGTGATTTAATCAATCCTTTGAAAGAAGGCTGGATTAAAGAGGAACAAATACATACCCTAGGAACTGTACTAGATGAAAAATTAAATGTAGAAACAACTCTTGATGGAATTAATTCCCTTTTAACAAGTATAAAATCAAATATTGATACTTTGCTTGTTTCAACAACTCTTTCTTTAGATGATGCCAAAGAAGCGGCAATTAATAATTTAACTAC
>CAZCDP010000030.1:0-2169 GCA_964497675.1 uncultured Candidatus Epulonipiscium sp. | reverse complement strand
TATGGCTCTATTTGATATTTATGTTGCAGAATACATCTATAAAAAAGCACTTGAATTAAATATCGGAACTATTTTAGGTTGATTTCAATGATAAAAAAATAACGATAACTTAAAAAAACTAGAGGAAAGAGGTCAAAATTATGGAAAAAAATAGGGATTATTGGGTTGGTCCTGCTGCAACTCATCGTCGTACCATGTTAAAAGCATCGGGCTATGGTGATAATGACATTAAAACGAAATTACACATTGGTGTGGCAAATTCATTTATGGAAGGTTCACCCGGAAGCGCACATTTAAGACAAATTGGTGAAGCTGTTAAACAGGGCATTTGGGCTAACGGCGGCATTCCTTTTGAATTTGGGATTCCGGCAACTTGCGGAAACGTAGCAAACGGTGCGGAAGAATTGAAATACGAGTTAGCCGGTAGAGATGCTGTTGCAATGTCAATTGAATTTGTTACAAAAGTTCATAACTTTGATGCTCTTGTTTTGATTGCTTCATGTGATAACATTATTGCCGGTACATACCTTGCAGCTGCACGTTTGAATCTTCCTGTCATTGTTGTAACAGGCGGCTGTATGTCAACTGGTCAGTATTGCGGTAAGAAGATTGTAGAAGCTGAACTTGACGTTGCAACATTAAAAATGCAGAAAGACGGCATTGATACAACTTCTCCGGAATACAAAGCGGAATTAGAAAAGTTAGAAAAGTTGGAAGAGTTTGTTTGCCCTTCCTTTGGTGCATGCCCTTCCATGGGAACTGCAAATACAATGCAGATGCTTGGAGAAGTCTTCAATCTTGTTATTCCTGGTACTGGAAATATTCCTGCTACTGATAACCTTAAGATTAGACAATCAAGAGAAGCAGGTGCATTTATAATAGATTTGGCAAGACGTGGAGTAAGACCTTCTGATTTAATCACAAGGGAAACATTGCTTAACTCAATCATGGTGGATATGGCGTTAGCTGGTTCAACCAATGCAGTTTTACATATATTATCAATTGCAAGAGAGCTTGACATTGATATTACAATGGATGATTTTGATGAGTTAGCAAAAGAAATTCCTTGTATTACAGGAGTTATTCCCAGTGGGCCTTACTCCGTTATCGATTTTTACCATGCCGGAGGAGTTCCTGCTGTAATGAAAATGCTTGAAAGCAAATTGCACACAGAAGTTCCTACATTACTAGGCAACACATGGAAAGATATCCTTGCGAATGTGAAGGTTGAGAGTTCTGATGTCATTCGTTCCCTGGATAATCCCCTCTTTGAGGAACCTGGATTAAAAGTATTACGCGGAAACTTATCTCCAAAGGGTGCCATTATCAGACCTACCGGTGTTCCTGAAAGCATGAAATTTTTTAGAGGACCTGCTAAGTGCTACAATAATGATTCTGATTCTTACGCTGCAATCCAGAGAGGGGATATTAAACCCGGAGATGTAATCGTTATAAGATATGAAGGATGCAAAGGTGCTCCAGGAATGAAAGAAATGATGCTTTCAACAGATGCATTGGTTGCACATGGACTGCACAAGAGTGTTGGTCTTGTAACAGATGCTCGTTTCTCAGGATTTAACTATGGTGCAATCGTTGGACACGTTGCACCTGAAGCATGGGATGGCGGTGCTATCGCATTAGTAAAAGATGGAGATATGATTGCAGTTGATGTTAAAAAAGGAACTGTTAATATTGAATTATCAGATGAAGAATTACAGGCAAGAAGAGAAAAATGGGTTCGTCCACAGCCAAAAGTAACAAAAGGTATTCTGGCTCTATATGCAGCAACCTGCAAGACTGCTGATGAAGGTGGAGCAATGCAGACTTGGTAATTAGTTTTTAACCAAAACACTAGTGTCAGATAAGGGAGGTACACTCAGGTGGTATTAATAATTCAAGTTATTTTAGGAATAATGGCATTAACTTATCTTGGCTTTTTTGTTCAAGACGTTTGGAAACACCGGGAAGAGGTCAAGAATCCAGGCTGGGTTCAGAATATCATAAACGTGATACAGGGATTTATTACAAACTTTTTGGATACGCTGGGCATTGGGAGTTTTGCTCCGCAAACTATTATTTATCGAGTATTTCATCTTGTTCCAGATGAATCCTATATTCCAGGAATACTGAACGTAGCAAATACGCTTCCGGTTATGTTTGAGGGATTGA
>CAZCDP010000029.1:0-12881 GCA_964497675.1 uncultured Candidatus Epulonipiscium sp. | reverse complement strand
GACCAGTTCCTTTCGAGGAATGCCATAGCTTTCCGCTGTTTTCACAATTTTTTCCGCCACAGCCAAACGGCCTTCTGCCGTAGGAGGAATTCCGTCTTCGTCCAATGTCAAGCCGACCACTACGCCGCCGTATTTTTTCACCAGCGGAAAGACAGCCTCCATGGATTCCTGTTTTCCGTTGACAGAATTAATCATCGCCTTCCCATTATAAAGCCGCAAAGCTTTCTCCATGGCCACAGTGTCAGAGGTATCAATCTGCAAAGGCAGGTCAATGACACTTTGCAGCTCCTTCATCACCATAACAAGCATTTCTGCTTCGTCAATATCAGGAAGCCCCACGTTCACATCTAAAATATGGGCGCCTTTTTGCTGTTGTGCAAAGCCTTCTCGTAAGATATAATCCAAATCCTTTTCCCGCAGTGCCTGTTTGAAACGGGATTTTCCTGTGGGGTTAATCCTTTCCCCAATGATAACGGGGTCTTTTCCCAGTTCCACAGCGTGGGTATAGGAGGCCACTACGGTTTTGTCTTTTTTCACCAAGGGCAGTGGTTTTTTGTCTTTACAGGTTTCATAGAGGGCTTTGATATGGCTCGGTGTCGTGCCACAACAGCCGCCTACAAGCCAGACACCCTTTTCCACAATTTTCCCCATAACTTCAGCAAATTCCGTAGGCTCTACATCAAAAACCGTATTGCCATTTTCATTACGCGGGAGTCCTGCATTGGGCTTGATGATGACAGGAAGGGAGGTATGTTCCATGACTTCCTCCGCCAATTCCAGCATCTGATGTGGCCCAAGACCGCAGTTCATGCCCAAAGCATCTACGCCTAAGCCCTCCATTACCGCCACCGCCGCCGGAATATTACTGCCTGTCAAAAGCTTACCCTTTTCATCAAAAACAAGGGTGACAAATACAGGCAAAACAGTGTTCTCCTTTACTGCCAGTACCGCCGCCTTTGCTTCATAAATATCACTCATGGTTTCAATGACTGCAAGGTCTGCACCTGCTTTTTCACCGCTTACAGCCATCTCCCGAAAGGCATCATAGGCATCTTCAAAATCCAAATCACCCAAGGGCTTCAACAACTTTCCCGTCGGGCCGATGTCCAAAGCTACATACCCTTTTTTGTCGTTACAGCCTTCCTCAGCCGCCTGTTTTCCATTTTCTACTGCCGCCGTCACAATCTCCTCTATGGTATAAGGAATATGACATAGCTTGATTTTATTGGCACCAAAGGTATTGGTCAGCACAATATCGCTTCCTGCTTCAAAATACCCTCTGTGGATGTCCACCAGTGCCTGTCTGTTTTCTATATTCCAAACTTCCGGTAATTCTCCTGCTTGCAGACCTTTTTCTTGTAACAAGGTTCCCGTTCCGCCGTCAAAAAACACCATCCGTTTTCCCAACAAATCCAATATGCTCACAATCTCATTCCCTTCTGAATTGGCAATTTGTCTTTTCGCAGGCTTCACAGCCTTGAATCGGACAATGCCTGTTCTCTTTGGAAATCCCCATGACTGCCGTTACCGATTTTGACGGAGCCAGCATCAGGCTTTCTGTCAGTGTCAGACCGATTTTTCTGGGACAATCCAAAAGGGAAATCATATCCCTTTGGTGGAGCAAACTGAAATCCCCATAGCCGGGGCTGAAACGAGGGCGGAGAAAGCGATTCCTTTTTTCCTGCTCCATCTCTATCTTTTTTTGACATTCGTCACAATAGGCTTCGATGACAGCCGCCGCCGCCGCTTGCAGAATGACTGCCTTGCTCATATCCAGATGGGCATATTTTTTTTGTAAAAAATCAGCTTGTATCCCCAGTGTTGCGGCAAAAAGCACCACTTCTTCGCACCCTGCCAGATTTTTGGCAAGGTTTCTGCTTGCAATCTCCATTTGTCCGATATTCACAGTACTTTCTCCAATATGGCAGTCAAAAATACGGTAAATATTGTTCTTTTGGGAGGCCGCCAGAAGCTCGTTGATACATTCCTCTACCAATGCCGTTACTCGTACATCGGGTTCCGTTCTGCCATAGCCCAGATAACGCAGTATTTCCTTTCTGTTGATTTCCATGGTATCACCACTTATCCGTTCTTTCTATTTCCAATAATACAGGAAAGGTTTTCTGTAATTTTTTCTGCTATATCCGGTTTATTCATAGAATAGATATGAATCCCCTTGACACCGTTTGCCAAAAGGTCGATGATTTGCTCCGTCGCATAAGCGATACCTGCCTGTTTCATGGCTTCGGGGTTGTCCCCAAACTTGTCCACAATAGAGCGGAACCGCTGGGGCAATACCGTTCCCGAAAGCTGACAAATACGGGCAATCTGTTTTCCATTGGTCACAGGCATAATCCCTGCCAGTACAGGCACTGTAATACCTGCTTCTCGGATACGATACAGGAAATTGTAAAGAATATTGTTGTCAAAAAACATTTGTGTGGTCAAAAAATCACAGCCGCTTTGGGCTTTTAATTTTAAATGGCTGATGTCGTCCGCCCTATGGGCACATTCCACATGGCCTTCGGGATAGCAAGCACCACCAATACAAAAATTGCCGCTTCCCTTGATTTGCTTCACCAGTTCATAGGCATATTGATATTGATTCGGCAAAGGAAAGGCGGTGTCCTCAGGAATATCCCCTCGTAATGCCAAGATATTTTCGATGCCCATTGCTTTGATTTCAGAAATAATCTGCTCCACTTCTTCCTTCGTAGAGGAGGCACAGGTTAGGTGTGTCAGTGCCGTTACGCCCAGTTCTTTCTGGATATAGGAGGCAATCTTTACCGTATTACTGCTGGTGCCGCCGCCTGCCCCATAGGTTACACTGATAAAATCAGGGTTCAGCTTTGCAATGTCTGCCGCCGCCGCCATAACTGGCTCAAAAGCCGCTCCCGGTTTTGGTGGAAATATTTCAAAGGAAAGGGTTGGCTTTCCTGTTTTTAAGATTTCATTGATTTTCATGTCTTCTTCTCCCTCCGTATCAATATTCCGTCGCTCAGATCGTTTCAAATGCCTGTTCCAAATCGGCAAGGATATCCTCAATATGCTCTGTACCAATGGAAAGGCGTATGGTGGTAGGCTGAATGCCACAGGCAAAAAGCTCCTCCTCCGTCATCTGGGAATGGGTCGTGCCCGCAGGATTGATGACCAAAGACTTCACATCAGCCACATTTGCCAGCAAAGAAAAAAGCTTTAAGCTATCCACAAAGCGGTTGGCATCCTCTCTGGTGCCTTTGATTTCAAAGGTAAAAATAGAAGCACCACCCTTGGGGAAATACTTCTGATATAAGCTATGATAAGGGCTGTTTGCTAAAGCAGGATGGTTGACTTTTTCCACTTTAGGGTGATTGGAAAGATATTCTGCCACCTTTACGGCGTTTTCCACATGGCGTTCCACCCGAAGGGATAATGTTTCCAACCCCTGCAAAAATAAGAAAGCATTGAAGGGGCTTAAACAACCGCCTGTATCACGCAAAAGCAAGGATCTGGTTCTGGCGATAAATGCCGCCGCACCTGCCGCTTCCGTAAAGCTGATGCCATGATAGCTGGGGTCTGGCTCTGATAATTGGGGAAATTTTCCGCTTGCTGTCCAGTCGAATTTGCCGCCGTCTACAATCACGCCGCCAATAGATGTGCCGTGGCCGCCGATAAATTTCGTGGCAGAATGAATGACGATGTCCGCACCGTAATCAAAGGGACGAAGAAGATAGGGTGTTGCAAAGGTGCTGTCAATGAGCAGAGGAATACCATGGGCATGGGCAATGTCTGCCACTTTTTCAATGTCGATGATACTGGCATTGGGGTTACCCAAAGATTCAATATAAACTGCTTTTGTATTGGGACGGATGGCTTTTGCAAAAGCCCCCTCCTCATCGGGGTCAACAAAAGTTACGGTAATGCCCCGCTCCGGAAGGGTATGGGCAAAAAAGTTATAGGTTCCGCCATAAAGGGTATTAGCGGCAACGATATGGTCACCGGCTCTGGTGATATTATGGATGGCATAAGCAATAGCCGCCGCACCGGACGCTACTGCCAAAGCACCGACACCACCTTCCAATGCATTCATCCTTTTTTCAAAAACATCTGTGGTGGGATTCATAATTCTTGTATAAATATTGCCTTCTTCTGTTAAGTCAAAACGAGCTGCCGCCTGTTTGCAGTTTTCAAACACGTAAGAAGAGGTCTGGTAAATAGGCACCGCTCTGGCACCTGTGGCAGGGTCTGGGGTTTCCTGTCCTGCGTGAAGCTGTAATGTTTCAAATCTGTACTGTTTTTTCATGTTTATCATCCTTTTCTGTTTTCTTTTCAATTATTAACAGGAATACAAACAGTTCAGCACATTCGCTCCAACGCTCCAAAACTATGAAATTCTTTTTTCATAGACCATCGCCTTCTTTCCTAAATACCAAAACATCCTTAAAGTTATTATATATCATGCCATGATACGGAGGATTTTTCAAATGAAAACAGAAATTTCAATTAAAGTTCTCTTTTTTAACGGAATTATGTTAAAATAGAAAGGGATTTTGGTAACTATTCCTATAGTAATCTGTCCATAATGAAAAAGCGACTTGAACAATGTTCAGAAGGTTTGTCAAAAAGTGTATCTTATCTTAGCGGAGTACAATCGTGGAGTACAATTTTTCTGTGGCAGACTGCCAAAGAATAGGTACACCTTGTAACTAAATATCTCTTAGAATATTTTTCACTTGGGTATGGAACAAAACGCAGAACGGATTCATTTCAGGATAAAAAACAAATCAGTCTATATCCGTTTTGAAGCGGATATGGCCTTATTTTACAAGGAGGTAATCTTATGAAATACGGATTTATCGGTGCTGGCAATATGGCCGGCGCCATTATAAAAGGCATGACCATCGGCACAAAAAGCTTTGCAGGCAGCGACATCTTTGTCACCAGCAAAACTGTGACCTCGGCAAAAAAACTGGCTGAGGAATGCGGCGTTCTTCCCTGCGAAAAGGCAGAGGATGTTATTGATTTCAGCGACGTGGTTGTTTTAGGCGTAAAACCTAATGTTCTGGCAGAAATCCTACCAAATTTAAAGCACAGTTTCTCGGCAAAAAAACCTCTGGTGGTTTCCATTGCGGCGGGAAAAACCTTAGACTATCTGGGCCATTTTTTTGACGAAGGCACGCCCATTGTACGTGTCATGCCCAATATCAACGCAAAAATCGGGGCATCTACTACGGGTATGTGCTGTAATTCCTATGTTTCAGAAGAACAAAAGGAAATCGTAAAAAATATTTTTGCTACCATCGGGAGTGTCGCAGATATTTCCGAACAGCATTTCAGCATTTTCAGCGTTATCGGCGGTGCATCGGTTGCTTTTGCCTATCTATATATGGATGCACTGGCACGGGCGGCGTTAAAGGCAGGAATGCCGAAAAAACAAGCCTTGGAGATTACAGCACAAACTGTACTGGGCAGTGCAAAAATGATACTGGAGGGGGGCGAACAGCCTTGGCCACTCATCGACCAAGTATGCTCACCCGGCGGTACTACCATCGAAGGGGTATGCACTCTGGAGGAAAATAACTTTGAAAGTACTCTGACAAAAGCCTTTGATGCCGTATTGGCAAAAGATAAACTCATTGGTAAAAAATCTTAAAACAGTTGGTATATAGGAATATCTGCCCTCCTTTCCCCTTCTGAATCAGCAAAAGGGATACCGCTTTTTTTGTAGAATCCCTCTTACATTTTTTTAGTGTTATGATATAATAAATATTAAAGGTGTGCCGATTAGACACAGCAATGAATGAAATCCGCTTGGGGTCATTTAAAAACAAAAGGGGCTGGGTGAACGTTTTCTACCCTTCCTATATCAAAAAAAGGAGAGAGATTTATGACGCCGGATAAATATACAATTTGTGCTTTAGATGAAATTTGCTATCATTTGATACAATACCGTAAAAGGAAGGATGAGTGGCAGGCAGATTTCTATGATATAGAGGACAACTTTCTATGCAGCTTTGAAAGTGATGAGGAAACCGTCGAGCGGATTCAGGATGATGGGGAAACTTTTGCTATGGTAACAGAAGTCATGGACTTCGCCATGATGATGGGTATGGATTTTGATATATAAATGAAAAAAGCTTTAATAGAATAAAAGCCAAAAGCTTGAGGCTTCACCTCAAACTCCCCCTCTTTCTCAGCAATTTTCAGAAAAAGAGGGGGAAAGAACTTTTAACAGAAAACTATGTTTCCTTGGATTAAAGGTAAGCCCTAAATTCGCCAATATTTATGGGGGAATTGGGAAGGGGGAATTATCCCACACACCGAAGAAAAGGGGAAACACCCATAACACAAAAAAAGCTGATTTCTAGGGGCTTTCGCCCTTGCACGAAGAAATCAGCTTTTTGTCCTACCATACCTATTTTATAGACGCTTAGGGGAAGGCATCCCATGCCTTCCCCTTCTTTTTATTCATTATATAGATTGCTCTTGCTGTCTTTCAGCACTACGTCATGAGCACCGCCCTCGACCAAGCTGGTAGAGGAAACTACAGTCAGCTTCGCTCTCTCCTGTAATTCCGGAATCGTCAATGCACCGCAGTTGCACATAGTAGATTTCACCTTTCGCAGGGAAAGAGATACATTATCTCTTAAACTGCCTGCATAAGGCACATAGGAGTCAACCCCTTCTTCAAAGGACAGTTTTTTATCTCCGCCCATATCATATCTCTGCCAGTTTCTAGCACGACTGGAACCTTCGCCCCAATATTCCTTCATGTAATTACCATTGATATTTACTTTTCTGGTAGGGCTTTCGTCAAAACGTGAGAAATATCTGCCCAACATAAGGAAATCCGCACCCATCGCCAAAGCCAGTGTCATATGGTAGTCATACACAATACCGCCGTCGGAACAAATCGGGATATAAATACCTGTTTTTTCATAATATTCATCTCTTGCCGCAGCAACCTCGATTAAAGCGGATGCCTGTCCTCGGCCGATACCCTTCTGTTCACGAGTGATACAGATAGAGCCGCCGCCGATACCCACTTTAATAAAGTCAGCGCCGCTTTCTGCCAGATACAAGAAGCCCTCTTTATCTACAACATTGCCTGCGCCCACCTTTACGCTATCGCCATAGTTGGCTCTGACATAGTCCAGCGTCAGCTTCTGCCACTCGGAAAAACCTTCGGAGGAGTCGATACAAAGCACATCTGCCCCTGCCTCAAGCAATGCAGGCACACGTTCTTCAAAATCTCTTGTATTGATACCTGCACCTACCACATATCTTTTCTGAGAATCCAACAGCTCATTGACATTCTCTTTATGACTATCATAGTCCTTACGGAAAACCATGTATAACAATGTTCCGTCATCATCCACTATGGGAAGGCAGTTCAGCTTGTGGTCCCAGATAATATTGTTTGCTTCCTTTAGTGTCGTGCCTTTTGATGCATATACAAGATTTTCCAATGGCGTCATGAATTCTTTCACCTGTACATCCCGCTCCATACGGCTGATGCGGTAGTCACGACTCGTGACAATGCCAACCAGCTTGCCGCCTGCTGTGCCATCTGTGGTAACCGCTACAGTGGAATGACCTGTTTCATCTTTTAAATCCAAAATATCCTGTAATGTATTGTCTGGTCTGATATTGGAATCACTGACAACAAAACCCGCTTTATATGATTTTGCCCGCTGTACCATAGCCGCCTGACTTTCAATGGTCTGAGAACCATAAATAAAAGAGATGCCGCCTTCCTTTGCCAAAGCCACCGCCATTTTGTCATCAGAAACAGACTGCATGATGGCAGAAACCAAAGGAATGTTCATCTCCAGCACAGGGCTTTCACCCTTTTTGAATTTTACAACAGGTGTTTTTAAGCTGACATTGTCCGGTCTGCATTCTACGGATGAGTAGCCGGGTATCATAAGATATTCACTGAATGTACGAGATGGTTCGTTAAGGTAAGTCGCCATGATTGTTCCTCCTATTTCATCTATATTTTTATATTTTTTCCTTTATCCTTCATACATTGATGGGTTTTGCATTAAATTGTAACACTAAAAAACTCTATTGCCTAGGGGCAGTCCTAAAAACTTTCGATTTTGTAGATTCTGTCAAAAAACTGCCTGATTCCACCCTGTTTATTGACGTGCAAAAGGTCAAAGCTTTCGGTTTAAATAGGAAAGGCAATACTTTCCCACAAGCCCTGTGACAAACCCTGTAACCACCCCTGCCACCAAAAGCACAGGCAAATAATACGCCAGCTTCAGGTTGTTTACCACTACACAGGCCACAGCAATCTGTCCCACATTATGGCTGATACCCCCGGCTACACTAACTCCCGTAATACTGAATATACCAGAGCGTTTACAAAGTGCCATAACGCCAAAGCTTAGGAGCGCTCCTGCCAGACTGTATAAAAAGCCTGCAAAGCCCGCAAAAAGCAGTCCCGAGAGCAAAATCCGCACAAGAGAGAGGAAGAACGCCGACTTCGCCCCCATAAAGTAAAGAACGATAAGCACAATGACATTGGCCAGCCCCAGCTTGATTCCGGGAACGGCAACGGGCATGGGAATCATCAGTTCCACATAGCCCATGAGGAGAGCCAGTCCCGCAAACAGACCATAATACGCAATTTTTTTATTGCTCACTCCAATCCCCCCCTACTGTGCCACAGAATCCACATCGTTTTCCGTTCCGTTTTGTATCTCTACTATAACCTTGTTGGGCAGACAAACAATGGTTTCATGCTCCAGATGAATTTTCTTCTGGCGGACACAAAGTTTATCAGGGCAGTTGGCCTCTGTCATGTTGGCGTAGCCGTCTTTGATTTCTACCACATTGATATGGCCGTCCACCTCCACAGTGACCGTCGTATCCTGATTGAGAGGTAAGCGTTTATATTCTTGGCCGTCTACAAAAATAACCGCTTCCCCGCCCGTCTTGGTAGGACGTAGGGCACCCGAAAAATAGAGTACTCCCGCCATGAGTAAAACAATAACAATTAGCAAAATATCCGTTTTTTTCACAGGCTCAACCTCATTCTTCTTTAATATGTACCATAATCCCTGCATTTTATTCCATAAAAATTGATAGACGAAAAAAGGAAGCTTTTGGGCTTCCTTTTCTTTTGATTAAGTAGGATTTTATAATGTACAGCTTTAAATAAAAACATGCCCAGAACCGGAATCGAACCAGTGACACGAGGATTTTCAGTCCTCTGCTCTACCGACTGAGCTATCTGGGCATACTACGCCGGGTTATCCGAACGACTTGTTTATTATACTTTAATTTTTTTCCTCTGTCAAGACTTCTCTTTCTTTTTTTCTACTTTTTTTGCTTCATTGCAAAAAATGATACGGGAGCCTATAAACTTAAGGCTCCCAGCACTTCTTTTATTGTATTTCTTTTGCCCGTTCATCCCAATACTCACAATCGATACCCACAATTTTTGACGTGAACGGCGTTCCGTCCTTCTTTTTGTAATGCTTTGTGGCACGAAAGGCATATTTTGCACCCATATGAATGATCGGAAGGTTGGCATAAACAATAATGATATTCCCTAGGTCGGAAATATACCAGAGATTTCCCAGTTCCAAGCCTGCCAACACTGTCAGCACACCAAATGGTACAAATATCAATGCTCCCAAAATACGAATGAAATTGATAAAGGATGACTTTTTACTGATTCTGTTTGCGGCAATCTCCGCAAAAATGATAAAACCCACCAAACAAGTATAGGCAAAAAGGCCATAGCAGATACTGATAACCAGTGTCATAAAGCTATCCATAGAAGTTCCCGGCATCAGGGATGTCACAGACGCCAGATACAAGGGCAGCTTCTGGTCACGAATCGCATCCCATGCCACGCCGCCTTCTCCTGTCCAAAGGTGTGCCATAACTACAACAAAACCGGATAAGGTACAAATGACTAGGGTGTCTAAAAACACGCCTATTGCCTGAACACAGCCCTGTTCACAAGGATGGTCGGCATCGGAAGCCGCCGCAGACATGGTGATCGTACCCTGCCCTGCCTCGTTGGACATCAGCCCTCGCTTTACGCCCTGGGCCAATGCCGTACCTAAAAACCCTCCAAAAATAGCTTCCGGATGAAAGGCACCGCCAAACACAGCACCAAAGAAATAGGGAATACTTTTGATATTGATAACTGCCAAAAGAAGAACGGCAACGCAATAAACGACTGCCATAATCGGCACCAGCTTATCCGTCACTTTTGTTATTTTTTTGATACCGCCGAAGGCAAACACTGCCGTTGCGACAATCAGTACGACAGCAATGACATAATAAAGCCCCGACTGTCTGCCAAAGGTTCTTCCCGTTATCACTTCTGCCACAGAGCCTACGGAAGAAAAGACGTTAAACGCCTGTGCCGGCAGACAAAACATGGCATACAGAATGAAAATACCGGAAAGGAGTATCCCCACCCACTGTTTGTTTCCCATAATCTTTTTGCCGTAAAATGGCAGACCCCCTACAAATTCGTCATTTTTCTTTTCCTTAAAAACCTGTGCCAGTACAGCTTCCATATAGGCCGTTGCCATGCCAAAAAAAGCACTGACCCACATCCAGAACAATGCCCCGGGGCCTCCCACAGAAATAGCCCCTGTTACCCCTACGATATTTCCCGGCCCAACACGCATGGCAGAGCTTAGAAAAAAAGCCGCCAGCGGACTGATTCCTTGTTTTGTCACCCTTTTGCTCGTCAGTATTTTGATACCACTTTTAAAATGTGTCACCTGAATAAAGCCTGTTCTTACCGTAAAATAAATACCCGAGCCTACCAGTACAAGAATGGCAAAGGTTAGATTACCCAAAATCGGTATACGCCGATACCATTCAAAGTTTGTGGGAAAATCCCACAAAAAATCTGCCGCAGGTACAATAAACTCAAATACACCGTTGACAGCATCAAATAATTCTTTCACAATATTCCCCTCCACCCTATGTTTTCCACGTCCGTTTCAGAAACAAAACAAAGGTTCCTCACAACATTTTCCACTATGCTTCGCCCTTCTCTTGGGTTAGGCTCCTCCATTGCTCTATCTCAAAATTTACCCGACCATATTTGTTTATCTCTCTTGTTTCATAATATCAATGGTTGTGCTATCCATATTTTTCATACCCTCGGCGGAAACCCTGCCGATATTATATACCGTCTGTTCCGGCACAGAACCGATGATACCGAAATTTGGGGGAATCGCAATACCCCTCATAGCCAGCATGGCTGAAAGATAAGCAGCATAGACACCCGTCGATGCTTTTAGGGAAGAACCAACACTTCCGCCGTCACAAATCATACCCGTCAGATTTGCCGCCATAAGATTGATGGCATCGCCCACCTCCTTTGCTGTGCCACCCATAAGATATATAATCCCCGCAGCAGAACCGCTTCCTCCCCCCATAACGCAGCCGCAAAGAGCGGAAAGTCTGCCCGAATAATGCTTGCTATATAGTGTTATAAGCGCACTCAGGGCAAGAGCACGCAGAATCTCTTCTTCGGGAATTTGCTTTTCTTCGCCATAGGATACGACTGGCAAGGAACACAAAATCCCATGAGAACCACTTCCCGCAATGCTCATTGCAGGCAAAGGAAGTCCCGCCAGCCTTGCATCCATGGCATTACAAGTAAGGCGTTGGGCAGCATAAATCATATCGTTACCAATCATCCCTTTTTTGCGAAAAGTTTCCAAAGTATCCTTGATTTGCAGACCGACACCCGCCGCCCCTGCTTTTGCCAATTTTTTATTCATATCTATCATATCTTTTAAGAATGAAATTTGGGACAATTCCACCGTTTTTGCATAATCAAAGAGGTCGCTCAAAGTCAGACTGTCAAAATCCAAGGTTTCCTCTGATGTTTCCTCTGTTTCCTCATGGTACAGCGTTTCCTCGTTCCGTTTTAGAAGAACAAAATTGCCATGATACTTCCGAATCAGCGCCGTTCCCAGCCCCTTATCCGTCCGCACCTGTGCCAGAATATAAAGTTCTGTTGTAGCTTTTTCGATATTCACAGAAACCATGTCTTTTTCCACAAGCTTCTGTGCCTTTTTAATATCCTCTTCTTTTATGTTTTTTAAAACCTCCAGCCCCAGCTCCCAGTTTCCTGCCAAAACCCCCAATGCCGCCGCCATTTCATTCCCCAGTGCATTGGTACCGGGAATAGCACAGGAAAAAGCATTTTTATACATTCCGCCGTTGACAGTAAGGCTGACTTTTTTTGGTTCGCCGCCCACCAAGCCATAGGCCCTCGCCGCCGCCAAGGCAATCGCTCCAACTTCTGTGACTCCTAAAGCAGGCTGCATCTCTTTTTTTAATAATTGGGTCAATTCCTTCTGCTTCATTTCATCATCCCTTCGCCTATAAATAGTTTATCGAATTTTTATATTAAAATGTTATAACAAGTTCTTTTTATTTGCAACGAAAATTACAAAAAAAGGTAATAAGTCCCATAAAAAAAGAAATTTTCTTATTTTTTTATCAAATCACAACAAAATTCCTATTTTTGTAAGAAGAAAGTTCCCTATTTTTGTCTTACAACAAAAGGAAAACCTTTGGTAATTTTTTCTCCTTTGCCCCTGCCTTAAGAGAAAAGCAATGAGAAAATGTTCATTCCAAGGCATATTTTTAAATTAGAAAGGGTTTGCTTTCGAAATTATCTGTTTGTCTTGTCCCAAAGATATGGTTTTGCCTGAAAGTAAAAGGAAGTAAGGATTTGACAGTCCTGCAAATACAAAGTATAATAATCTGGTTTTAACATTACTTGTTCGTCTGTTAGGAGGGAAAACATGGAGAGAGAAAAATTTTCATCAAGGTTAGGCTTCATTCTGATTTCTGCCGGTTGTGCTATCGGCATTGGGAATGTTTGGCGATTTCCTTAC
>CAZCDP010000028.1:12672-13211 GCA_964497675.1 uncultured Candidatus Epulonipiscium sp. | reverse complement strand
ACAGGACTTTCACCTGTTAGCATTTGCCAGCTTCGCTGGACGCACACATCAATACTACCGTCTCAACATGCACCGTTCTTGGGAACATATCCATCAACTTTACACGCTTCACGTCGTATCCCGACTGCCTAAAAATCTGTAAATCCCTAGCAAGGGAAGTGGGCTTACAGGAAACATAAACGATTTCTGGCGCCCCAAAATCTATGATTTTACCTATGGCCTTAGGATGGATTCCATCGCGGGGCGGATCCAGAATAATAAGGTCAGGTTTCTCCTCCAGTTCATCAATTTTTTTCAACACATCACCGGCTATAAACTGACAATTATCCAATCCATTCCTTTTTGCATTTTCATTGGCGGCAACTACCGCTTCCTCCACCAACTCGATTCCAATTACTTTTTGGGACTTTTCTGCCATAATCTGCCCGATTGTACCCGTACCGCAATACAAATCAAAAACCACTTTATCATCTACATTTCCTGCAAAATCCCGCACAATATCATAAAGCTTTTCTGCCCCTTTGGTGTTGGTCTGAAAA
>CAZCDP010000028.1:4423-12661 GCA_964497675.1 uncultured Candidatus Epulonipiscium sp. | reverse complement strand
TAGATTAAAAAGCTTTTCCATAAAATAATCTTTTCCATAAAGAATTTTCGTACCATCACTTTTTACCACATCTGCCACGCTATCGTTAGCCGTATGCAAAATGCCGCAAATCTGTCCTTCCAGTGGCAGTTTCAGCAGAACTTCTTTATATTCCTCCAAAGAAAAGGGCGGCTCAGACACCGTAACCAGATTAACCAGTATCTCTCCTGTTGCAGCCCCTTTTCGCACAACCAAATGACGTAACACGCCGTCATGCCGCATTTTATGATAAAAAGGAATCCCCCGTTCTCTAAAAAAAGCAAGGGTCGTTTCCAATATCTTCAAAAAGTCCTTATCCACAATATTGCAGTCTGTCAGATTTACAACCTCATAAAAACTTTGTCTTTTCCGCATCCCCAAGGCCAAAGCACCGCCCTTTTCCTCATCTCCAAAGGAAAATTCACATTTATTGCGATAGCCCTGTCGTTGGGGCGCAGGTACAATTCCTTCGTATTCATAGCCAACAATTCCTGCATTATCCAAAAGCTGACGCACTTGCTTTTCTTTCAGCCGTAGTTCCGCCTCATGGCTAATATGCTGATAGGTGCAGCCTCCACAAAGGGCAAAATGAGGACATTCCGGTTCTATCTCCATAGGCGATTTTTCCAAAACCTCTATCAGTCTGGCCTCCACGCCGCCTTTTTTCTTTTTTATAATCCGCGCAGATACACGTTGTCCCGGAACTGTGTTTTTAACCATGACCCTCTGGCCTTCCCATGTTCCTATTCCTTTGTTTGGAAAAAGAACTTCATCGATTTGCAGTTCCACAATGTCATTTTTTTTCATGCTATCCTCCAAAAATTCTTCTATAAAGTCAAAATTATTTGTATTTAAAATCTATTTATGTTATACTAAGTTCGTGTATCTGAACACCATAAAACGAATAGGAGTGTATTTAAATAATGTCAGAAAAAATCGAAGTTGGCAGTATTGTTGAAGGAAAAGTATTGAGGATCAAGCCCTTTGGTGCGATCGTATCGTTAGGCAATCAAACACAGGGTTTGGTTCATATCTCTCAGATTGCAAACAGTTTTGTACAAGACATCAACGACCATCTTTCCGTTGGTGATATGGTAAAAGTAAAGGTTCTTTCTGTGGATGAAGCTGCCAATAAAATATCTCTCTCCATTCGCGATGCGCTTCCTCAGGCACCAAAGCCTGTCCGTTCTGAACGGCCCTACAAACCACGGGAACAGAAGTCCAACTATGAAAATAGAACTTCCAGACCATCCGATGATTATTCCAAATCCCAATCCTCTGGTTCTCCAATCAATGATTTTGAAGACAAAATGAAAGACTGGCTGAAACAGTCCAATGAACGTCAAGCAGGGTTGAATAAAAGAGCAAATAAAAGATCCTAATAACGTGACACAGGGAACCATAATTATGGTTCCCTCAAGGTGTAGACTTTGTCTGCCCCTTGTTACTTTAAGGCACAAGGCGTCTTAAAGTAGGTACTGTATGTTAAAACGTTGATTTCGTACAAGGGCTATGCCCCTAGAAATCAACGTTTTTTGTGTTACGGCGAAAATCAATTTCCCCTTCCCAAATTCTCCGCAAATAATCGGCTCAATTCAGGTTTTGTCTTTCGTCTGAGGGAACCATAATTATGGTTCAAATGAATAAATTGCTCCTATGCTTTTCTGTCAAAATTTTCTTACTCGATATTTTTAGCATCGCTCCATACACGGTCAAGACTATAAAAACTTCTTTCTTCTTTATTAAACAGATGCACCAACAAACTACCGAAGTCCAGCAAAATCCATGTAGCTCCATTATAGCCCTCGGAATGGTGAAGCTTCACACCCGTTTTAAAAAGCTTCTGTTCCACCTCATCCGCCATGGCACGCAAATGATTTGTATTTTTTCCGCTGGCAATGACAAAATAATCTGCAATGTTGGACAACCCCTTTAAATCAAGTATCTTAATATCCTCCCCCATTTTTTCTTCCAAGGCTTCCTGTGCAATTTTAGCCGCATCCAATGTATCCATAAAATTCCTCCCTAATTCTCTATTTATTTTTATAATATTCCAACGCTTCCAAAGAAAGATGATGTAATTCCCTTTTTCTTTCATGGACATACTCAATGGTTTGTTCCAAAATATACCGCATAGCCATGTCCAAATCCAGATAAGCAAGACGTCTGGCTTCGTCCAGACCCTCAAATTCCTCTCGGCTGGGTTCAATATAATCTGCAATGAATATGATTTTCTCCAAAAAAGTCATATTGTTTTTCCCCGTTGTATGATACCGAATGGCACCCAATATTTCCTCGTCATCCACCAGATACTCCCGCTTTGCCACCTCTGCACCCAAAAACGCATGAAGTAAATCCTTCTGCTTTTTCATCACGTCATCAACTTCCACATGATATTCTTTGCAAAGACGCATTTTTAAATCATCGGGATAATCCTTGGCACAGTCATGGAGTAAGCCTGCTACTTCCGCTTTCTGGCAATCCTTGTGGGTACCATAAATATCCGCCAATTTGACGGCTTCTTCAGCAACCCCCATGGTATGAATATATCTCTTTACGGATAATGCCGACTGCAATTTTTCCTTCATGGTATCCACGTCCAACGCAAAGTTCACCTCATTTTCCACCAACTCTTCGTACAATCCAAATTTTCTGATATAATCCTCTACTGCCTGTGGCACAAGATATTTAATAGGTGCACCGTTTAACACCCGATTGCGAATATCTGAAGAAGAAATAGCCAACGCAGGCACCTCCATATAATGGATACGGCTGGCAAATTTTTCCCGAATTTCTCCAATCTCTTCAAACAACTTATTTTTTTTGTATCCCGGACGGGTTACAGCTACAAAATCACACATGGTCAAAAGACGCTCCGGTTCCTTCCACGTAAAAATCTGGTGGATAGCATCCGCACCCGTAATAAAATACAGCCTCACATCGGGGCGGCATAATTCTTTCAGCTCCTCAATGGTATCTATGGTATAAGTCTTTCCAGGTCGGTCAATCTCGATTCTGGAAACCTCAAAATTCTCGTTACGCATGGTCGCTAAAACTGTCATCAAGTACCGATGTTCATGATGTGTTACTTTTTTTTCTGCCTTATGGGCAGGATTCCCTGTCGGCATGAAAATAACCTTGTCCACTTTAAATCTATGGCGCACCGCTTCCGCAGTAACCAAATGCCCATTATGGATAGGGTCAAAGGTTCCCCCCATAATCGCAATGCTCTTACAATTTCGAAAATTTTCAATTTCGCTACGCATACTGACCTCTGCCTTTATTCATAAATTTTAAAATCTTCTTTTTCAGGATGTAGACCAAGTCAAACCTTAAGGTTTTGCCTCAAACTCCATTTCCATTTTGAAAAAAACCAAAAACCTTCATGGGGAAATTACATTTTCCCTGTTATTTACATAAAAGTTAAGTTTTGGCGTTAATAAAGTTTTCGCCAGCCTTTTCATAGGATACCGGCACGAAAGCCGGATGCCCATAGGGCAGATTTGCAGTGCAAATTGCTGAAAAGGCAGTTACTTGCATTTAGGTTTTTTCTTCAGTCTATTTTTTATTATACAATAAGAAACCCTTTTTTAAAAGACTTTTCCATCTGGTTCTGCTCCATAGCCTTATCTGCTCCCATATCAAGATGTCAAAAAAGCCCGCTTCCATTCTGCATTTTGGAAATCGGGCTTTCCTTTTTTAGTTCTATTCTTCTTTTTTTGCTTTTGGCAGCTCGATGACCGGTTTTGTTTTGGACTGTCTAAAAAGTACAAATCTATTTCCCATAACCTGCACTACTTCTGCCCCTGTTCTGCTGGCCAGCATTTCTGCTGCCTCTTTGGGACCAAGCATATTGTTATCCAACACATTGATTTTCACCAATTCCCTAGCTTCCAATGCGTTATGGACGGTATCACGCAGCTCCGGCGTTACACCATTTTTTCCTACCTGAAATATGGCATCCATGCTGTTAGCCATACTTCTCAGATACGCTCTTTGCTTGCTTGTTAACATTCTTATCCTCCATTATTTATAATAATCAAACTCTAACCCGTAAATCCTCACAGTATTGCCCTCCTGTATCCCCCGTTCCTCTAACGCCGCAATAATACCTTTTTCACGGAGATATTTCTGGAAGAAAGCAAAGCCCTTCTCTGTATCAATACTGGTGTACCCAATCATTTTTTCTACGCCTGTTCCCGTTACCACATAATAATTATTGTCAAATACCTCAATTTCAAAAGGCTCTTTATCGATGTCAATTTCTGCATATTCTTCGTATTCTTCCTCGAATACAATATCCTCAGGATAATTTTTCAATATTTTAGCCACAGCATCCAAAAGCTCGTCCAGACCTTTATTCGTTGCCGCAGAAATAGGGAACACCTGATACCCGACCTTTTCATAAGCCGCTCTTAACCGTTCCACGTTTTCCTTGGCTTCGGGAATATCCGTCTTATTCGCCGCAATGACCTGTGGGCGGTTTCGCAACTCTGGATTATATTCTTCCAGCTCACGATTGATTTTTTGCACATCCTCCACAGGGTCGCCGCCTTCTAACGCCGCCGCATCCACCACATGAATCAGTACTTTGGTACGTTCTACATGACGCAGGAACTCATGGCCTAAGCCCACACCTTCGCTGGCACCTTCCACCAGTCCCGGAATATCTGCCATAACGAAATCCTCACCGCTTTTGCCCTGCACCACACCTAAATTAGGGGCAAGGGTTGTAAAGTGATAGTTCGCAATTTTGGGATTGGCATTGGTCACCATAGAAAGCAATGTGGATTTTCCGACATTAGGGAAACCAATCAATCCAACATCTGCAATGAGTTTCAGCTCCAATACGACATCATATTCCTTGGAAATCTGTCCCCGTTCTGCATATCTGGGAGCCTGTCTGGTCGGCGTGGCAAAATGCTGATTGCCCTTGCCGCCCTTTCCCCCATGGATGATTACTTTTTCCTCGCCGACCTTTGTAATGTCCGCCATAATCTTATTACTTTGGGCTTCTCGGATAACCGTACCGACAGGCACCTTAATAATAACATCTTTTCCGCTTTTACCAAAACAGTTCAGCTTGCCGCCGTCCTCGCCGTTTTCCGCTTTAAAGCTTCTCTTATACCGAAAATCCATCAAAGTGCTCATGCTGGCGTCGCCTATAAAAATCACATCTCCACCACGTCCGCCGTCGCCGCCGTCAGGACCGCCATGGGTGATATATTTTGCCCGATAAAAAGAAACCGCACCATTACCGCCATTTCCGCCATTAATACGGATCTTGACTCTGTCTACAAACATGAATCATTTCACCTCTTTTCTCAGGACATCGTCCTGCTCTTTCCTTTATTCTTCATAAAAACTGTCGTTTCTATACAATCCATTGATACCGTTCCCTGTTTTTTGTGACAACAAACTGTCCTTGTGCCATTTTCCCGCTTCGCTGTCCAAAATACAAGCGCCAACCAATTCCTTATAGATAAAAACGAGGCTTCAAATGACAATCATTCGAAGCCTCCATTCTTTCTTATTCTGCGATTTCTAATACTTCAACAGGATAAACAGAAACCTGTTTTTTGTCTCTGCCTTTTCTTTCATATTTCACACGGCCGTCTACCAATGCGAAAAGTGTATCGTTTCCGCCCTTGCCTACGTTAATACCAGGGTGAATTTTTGTTCCTCTTTGTGTGAATAAGATATTGCCGGCTCTTACAACCTGACCATCCGCACGTTTTGCTCCAAGTCTTTTTGACTCGGAATCACGGCCGTTTCGGGTAGAACCAACACCCTTTTTATGTGCAAAAAACTGAAGGTTTAATCTTAACATACTCTACACCTCCTCATCATTCAAAATGATATAACTGCTATATTCCGTTTCCATATCTTTCAGACCAAACACCATTGCCTGCAACAGCAACTGTGCATCATGGTTTGATGCTCCTTTTTTTTCATCAGGAAGCATAACCTTTATAAATCCGCCTTTTTTTTCATCAGCTTCACAGGAAAAACCTGCCTTGGTCAACCTTTCGATGGCATTTATGGTGTTAAACACCAAAATTGTCACCGCAGAACAGACAATGTCTGCACCTTCCTCGGCGTATCCGGCATGACCAGAAAGCTGAAATCCATAAATAAGCTGCTCTTTTGTCCGATAAACCGTTGCTTTTATCATGATTAGAGAGTGATTGCTTTTATCTGTAATTTTGTGAATGGCTGTCTGTGGCCTCTTTTCTTGTGGAAGCCTTTTTTGGATTTATATTTATAAATCACAACTTTTTTCTCTTTGCCATCGCCGATTACAGAAGCAGCTACACTAGCGCCTTCTACATAAGGAGCGCCAACAGTTACAGTGTCCTCTTTGGATAATACAAGAACCTTATCAAAAGAATACTCCTGACCTGCTTCTACGCCTAATTTTTCAACTGTAATAACGTCGCCTTCTGCTACTTTATACTGTTTTCCACCAGTTTCAATGATTGCGTACACACGTACACCTCCTCGCAATAAACTCGCCGGATACGGTACCGAAGTCATTCGGATTTCAAACCCCTCCGTGCGGCTGAACATACTCCACTATAATAGCACAGGGATTCCGGCCTGTCAATAAGCATCATTTTATTTTTTTGCCCAGTTTTACCAGAAAATACTTCTTTCCATCTTTTTTTTCTTTATAGATAGAAAGGAGATTTTTCACCCCTGTTTTGGACAAAAAGTCCTTCTCCTTTTGGCTCTGATTGATGCCATATGCCTGCTCCAAAAAGGCTTGTGCTTTTTCATACTCTTTCTGTTCAAAATAAAGATTCCCCAGCTTTTCCAAAAATTTTCCGTAAGAAACACTGTTTTTTCCCTCTTTTTCCTGATAAATCAAGGCAGCCTTTTGGAGAAGCACTTCCCCTTCCCCCTTTTTGCCCAAAGACAGGTGTAATCGGCCGGTATTTAGCAGTGCAATGGCAAATTTTCTGTTTTCGCCTTCTTTCTTCCGTATGGTGAGAGCCGTTTCACTGAAATATTCCACAGCTTCCTGGTTTCTGCCCTCATGAGCCAAAAGGCTTCCTATTCTGCCCATTCGTTTGATATAAGAAGCTTCCTTTTCCCCACGCTGTTCTTTCCATAGCCTTGCCCATGCTTCATAAAAGCCCAAGGCACTATCTCTTTCCTTTTCTGCATAAAATAAATCTCCCAAAAGCCCCAGTATTTCAGAGTACTCCTTCGTTTTTTCCAAATCATGATTTTCCAGATACCGTTTCGACTGTTCCAGTTTTTTTCGTGCCTCATGATATTGTCCCGACTGTAAAAAAAGGATACCCGCCTTCTGGCAGGCTTCTGCGTACAGCTTGCCGCCTTCCTCTTTTTCTGCCTTTGCATACCATTTCAGTGCCTCATCTTTTTCCTTGCTTGCAGTATATAAATCACCCAGGGCTATGGCCGCCCGCAAAACTTCCTCGTCCCTATCGCCAAAGGCTTCCATTCGTGTTTCATACACTACCGTCAAAAGTTTTGTGGTATCTGCATTTTTTTTCTGCTCCGCCGATTCTTTTGACAGTTCTTGTCCTTCTTTTTCCGCCGCCTGCATTTCCTTTTTTTCACGGGTATGTAAGGTTTTCTTCAAAAGCGCTTCCGCTTCCTGATACCGCCCCATTCCCAGACAGCCTCTGGTATATTCCTCTATGCTTTCAACACAGTCGCAATCTTCCAAAGCACCCCAGCGTTTTAGCTTTTCCACAGCTTTTTTATGGTATGCCAGAGATTGTTCTCTTTCTCCCATTTTCAAATAACAATTTGCAATCTGCAATTCCTTTTTTGCCGCCCGAATTTGTTCCTCCACTGTTTCCTCAAAATTCAAATCATTGACTTTTTGATAGCTCTTTACAGCTTTTTCATATTCACCGCTTAGGTAACAAGCACCTGCCAGTTTTTCCAGAGTTTTCAGATATTTCGGGTTTTCTTCACCCAGCAGCTCTCTTTCAATAGGGACGGCATCCGTAAGGGCTGCCATACCATCCTCGTGCCAGCCGGCTTCCAAATAGGCATCCCCCAATTCTTCCAGAGCATAGGCATATTTCGGATGCTTGATGCCATATTTCTTTTTCTGGTTCTCTGCCGCTTCCCGAAACAAGGAAATTGACCGCCGTTCCTCGCCCTGTTTACCGTAAATTCTGCCCAACATTTGTAAATTCCAGATATATTAAAGACAAAACAATGTATAGTGCAATAGAA
>CAZCDP010000028.1:0-4413 GCA_964497675.1 uncultured Candidatus Epulonipiscium sp. | reverse complement strand
CCCGTCACAGGCCAGTCTTTTTCGTAGGAGTAAGGCTTCCGAGTAGTACCTTACCGCTTGGGCATAGTCCTTTTTATGACCATATACCTTAGCAATCGCCATCATAGCATCTGCGCAGGCAGTACTTTCTCCCTGATACAGTTCATTTCGTATGGAAAGGGCTTTCTGATAGCATTCCAATGCCATATCATACTTTTCCATTTTATCATAAACAGTCCCTAGACTAATCAGGCTCAAAACGTATTGAGAATGTTTTTCTCCCACTGCTTCCCGTTTCAAATCCAGTGCCTTTTTGTTCAGTTCAATGGCTTTCTCAAAGTTTTTCATGCCGCAATAATCTACACCCATATTGTTTATGGCATCGGCATAGAAAGAATGGTGTTCGCCCAGCATACTTTTTACAATATCCAATACTTCCTTATGTATCTCCAGTGCTTTTTCGTACTTTTCTTGTTTACAATAAATAGCACCCAAGGAATTGAGATTTGTCACATAATCGAAGTGCGTCTTAGACATCAGTTTCCCTCTGATTTCCACAGCTTTTTTGCAATATTTTTCCGCCTGCTCCAGCAGAAAAGCCTTTTCACAGACAACTGCGGCATAAAGCAGATTGGTCATGGTATAATAGTTTTCTTCTCCCATCTCCCGTTCAATGGTTTCAATGGCCTTGCCATAAGACGCAATGGATTTTTTATAATTTCCTATTTTGTCATATATTCTTCCCAAACTGGTCAGAATATCTGCATAATCCATTTTTTTAAATCCGCTCTGCCGCCATGCCTTCATAAGTGCCTTATTATGGGCTTCAATCGCTTTCTGGTACTCCTGCATATCTTCATAAGCATTGCCCAGATTATATAAACTCATGATATAATCCATATGATTTCTGCCCAGCAGGTTATCACGGATTTCCAGTACCCGCCTCTGCATTTTCATAGCTTCTTCATATTTTTTGCTGTTGCTGTAAGCAATCGCCAGATTGTTCAAGGTATCCGCATAAGAAACACTCTCGCCGGAAAGTTCTTTTTTCAGTTGTGCCGCCCTCTCATAATGGGTCACCGCTTTATCGTAAAGGCAAACATCATCATAGGCAATAGCAAGATTATTCAATGCCGCCGCATACTCCATGGTGTTGCAGTCATCGTTTTCTTGGTACAACGCAATGATTTTTTGCCCCAACACAATGGCTTCCATATAATCGCCATTTTTATGGGCGTCAAAAAAATCCCCTCTCAGCTTTACGATTTCACCGATATAAAAACTCATAAAGCTTCCCTCCATTCAAAATAACTGATTTTTCGCCTCTTGGAAGGCTTCTTTTATTATATCACAGGAATAACCTCTGCGCTGTAGAAATCCACAGACTCTTTTTTTATCTTTTTCGTCTAAATGCTCTAAATCCCGTACCTTTTTGTAAATCAAGCGGACAGCCCCCTTCAGCTCGTCAACCTCCGATTCCTCCAGTGCTTGTTCAATGATTTTGTCGGGAACGCCTTTTTGACGCAGTTCCATTTTTAAACCGAATTTGCCTTTGGGATTCAGGCGCTCCCGTTCTCTGATATAGCTCTTGCAATAGCCCAGGTCATCTACATAATCATACTTTTCCAAAAAGTCAAGCACCCGTTCCACGATTTCCCCAGAGTATTCCTGCTCGTCCAATTTTTTCCGTATCTCCCACGCCGTTCGCATTTTATAGCCCAAATAATGGAGTGCCTTATCCTGTGCCTTCATATACACAAGATTATCCTGTATAAAATCATAGGTTTCTTGGGAAATCTCACCATCTTCTTTCAGCTTAAAATATAGAATATCCTGCATAATCAAGCCAAATGCAAATTTGCCGTCTACAAAAACGGAATACCGTTCCGGATGATGTTTCTGTTGTGTAATATTGGTAACCCTCATATTCCCCCTCCTTATGTCTTTCATTATAATTATTATAATATAAAAAAGCCCGATTACCATCAGGCCTTTAGGATAAAGACAAAATCAAAACCTTGCCGTTTCATCTCAAGCTCCTTTTCCTTTTTGTAAAAAGGAACTAAAAACTTTTATCAGAAAACTGCGTTTCCCTCGTTTTTTATAGGATACCGGCAAGAAAGCCAGACGCCCGTAGAGCGGATTTGCTTCACAAATTGCTGATAATGCCGTAGGTACGGGCAACACCCACAGTTTTCAGGCTTTTAGAAGCAAAGTCCTTGTTTTTTACTTCTACTCTTTTGCAATAAGTTCTTCCGGTGCTTTTTCCGTATCTGTTTCTTTTCCTGCTTCCGCTTCCTTTTCATCCTCCATAGAAGCCTCAAGCACAGGCAAATCATAATGCTTCCTAACCTCGTTTTCAATCTCCAAACACATATCAGGATGCTCTTTCAAAAAAATCTTGGCATTCTCTCGGCCCTGTCCGATTCTTGTTTCTTTATAGGCATACCATGCACCGCTTTTGTTGACAATATCCACTTCCGCCGCCAGATCCAACACATCCCCTTCTCTGGAAATGCCCTGTCCATACATAATATCAAACTCTGCTGTTTTAAAGGGCGGTGCCACTTTATTTTTAGCAACTTTCACCTTTGTTCTGTTGCCCACAACGTCTGTGCCTTGTTTCAAGACATCGGCTTTTCTGATGTCAATACGAACAGATGCATAGAACTTCAAGGCACGTCCGCCTGTTGTTGTTTCCGGATTTCCAAAAGTTACACCAATTTTTTCACGAAGCTGGTTAATAAAAAGAACCGTACATTTTGACTTGTTGGTGATACCCGTCAGCTTCCGCAATGCCTGTGACATAAGCCTTGCCTGCAAGCCCATGTGGGAATCTCCCATTTCGCCCTCAATCTCTGCACGAGGCACCAATGCCGCCACAGAATCCACGATTACAATGTCAATGGCACCGCTGCGTACCATGGTTTCGCAGATTTCCAATGCCTGTTCCCCGTCGTCGGGCTGTGAAATATATAAATTGTCAATATCTACACCCAAAGCCTTTGCATAGATTGGGTCAAGGGCGTGTTCCGCATCAATATACCCTGCAATCCCGCCTTTTTTCTGTACTTCTGCTACCATATGTAAAGCAATGGTGGTTTTACCTGAAGATTCGGGGCCATACACCTCAATGATACGGCCTCTGGGAATACCGCCTACGCCCAAAGCAATGTCCAACCCTAAAGAACCTGTGGGTGTTACCTCTACATTCATTTTAACCTTGTCGTCCCCTAATTTCATAACCGCACCTTTGCCGAACTGTTTTTCAATCTGGCTCAGTGCCACATCTAACGCTTTTTGTTTATCTTCAAATTTTACTTCTTCAAATTTCTTGCTTCCCTTTTTCTCCGCCATCTTCCTCAACCGCCTTTCAAATACGAACTTGTGTTCCTATTATATCTTAATTTCATTTCTACGTCAACTGTCGTTTTTTCTTTTGCTTAAAGTCGGCTTTCTTTCCGCCAAAATCATAGCGGCAAATAGAATTACACAGCCAAGATACCCCCTGGCTGTCAGCCGTTCCCCATAAACTACCGCCGCTGTCAGCGCGGCAAATACAGATTCCGACGTAATAATGATAGCAGTTTTGGAGGCCGTTGTATACTGCTGTCCCACAGATTGCAGTACAAAATATGCCGCCGTACAAAACACACCCAAAACCAAGAAATTCCCCACTGCTCCTTTGCTCATTGCCGGCAAAGGTTCTCCCAGCACCGCTACGCCCGTCGCCAAAACCAAAACCGTCATATTTTCTACCAAAGCCAGACGTACAGGGTTAAATTTCTGCACATACTCTCCCATAATTGCCATCTGCAATGCAAAGGCGAAAGCTGCACCCAAGGATAATACTGCACCAATATTGATGGAAAAATCATCTGTCACCGAAAGAAGTGCCACACCCAAAAAAGTCAATGCCGCTCCCATAAAACAAAATTTATCCGGCTTTTTATGCAAAAGAAACCAACTGATAAAAGGTACCATGACAGCCGGGGTATTGGTCAGAAAGGCATTCACCGAAGGTGTTGTATATTTCAGCCCTACGGTCATGAGGGTAAAGAGCAGGAACAGAAGGCTTCCTAGGATACCGCCCGCCTTCCATTCTCCATGGCTGATTTTTTTACATTCCTTCCAATATAATAGGTTCATACACACCACTGCTACAAGAAACCGTCCCGCTATAATCTGAACGGGTGTAAATTCCCACTCCAGCAAATACTTCATACTGACAAAGCCGACACCGCCTATGGCCGCCGCCAGCAATAATAAAATATCACCTTTTTTACTGCTCATATCCTTATGCCATCAGTTCTTTCCGCAGAAAATCCAAGGCATAATAAACTGCCCGTTCTCTTATCTTATTCCGTTTCCCCACGATATGAAGTTCCTTTGTTTTGGTCACGCCGTCAATGGAAATCCCGATATAAACCAGCC
>CAZCDP010000027.1:0-13256 GCA_964497675.1 uncultured Candidatus Epulonipiscium sp. | reverse complement strand
TTTTACCTGTTCTTCAAACATAGGTACTGTTTCTCTTGGTGGGCCGGGCAGCATGACCAAAATCTTTCCATTTTTCTCAACGATAATGCCCGGTGCTGTACCGTTGGCATTATAAAGTACCATGCCATTTTCCGGTACATACGCCTGCTTGATGTTATTTTCTGTCATTTCACGGCCTGTTTTTTTGAAATATTTCTCTATCCGCCCCAAAGCCCGTTCATCCAATACCAGCTTTTCTCCAAAATACTTCGCACCCGTTTCTTTGGTCAAATCATCTGCTGTGGGGCCAAGGCCTCCTGTGGTTATAATGAGATCCGATCTGGAAAAAGCCTGAAAAATGGTATCCTCCAGACGCTTTGGATTATCCCCCACCACTGTCTGATAATATACGTCAATACCCAGCTCTGCCAATTCCTGTGCCAGATACTGTGCGTTTGTATTCAAAATATCGCCTAATAAAATCTCTGTTCCTACTGCCAGAATCTCTGCTTTCATAGTTGTCCTCCTTATTCTGCTCACAATCTATTCTTATTGTATCGGTTATTTTTCACTTTTCAATAGTTTTTCAAAAACTTCGTCCATACTTATCCCAAAAAAGTTTTCCTGCCTTTTTATTTATGGTATAATACACCCAAAAAGGAGGGCTTTTCTTATGACAAAACCGAAAAAAGTCATACTGGTTGCTGTTGCTGTTTTTGCCGTCCTCTCTGCCTTTGTCATCAGTGGTATTATGACGGATCCCGCAAAAAAATTAGATGACGTAGATAAAATACTGGTGATGCTTGCAGAAGGCAATCCCGCCTATGGGAGAAAGAGCAAATCCATTACAGAACCTGGGGAAATTAAAGCTTTTTTGGAGGTATTTAACACTGCCACCATTGGTGAAAAAGTTCCGCCTGAGGAAGCAATGGTGAGCGGTGTCAGCGAGTATTATCTTTACAACGGAGAAGAACGCTTAAATTCTTTCCTATTCAACGGAAATGATTCCCTTCGTATTTTTTCCAACAAAAAATTGTATTATGTAACCTACCCCGACAAAACACCCTATGAATTATATCAAGCCTCCACCGCCAAAGAAGTCATTCTAGGAGCTGAGTCAACGAAGTAATCTTTTCTACAAACTTGCAATTAAAAAAAGGCGAAATTCCAAAACTATAATCTTGGGATTTCGCCTTTTTTCTCTTTTTCGCTACTCGATAGGCAAATGCTGTTCTTCCTGTTCCTCTTCAAGGATTCGCTGTCCCATCTGCATATAGTTGATGATTATGATAGCCCCAACGATGAGTACCATACCCACAAATCGACGCAGACCCATTCTTTCACCTAAAAAAACAACACTAAGTACAGACGCTTCCAACGGCTCAAAAATACTGATGATAGATGCTTTAGAGGATCCAATGTAGCGGATACCCTTTGATAATGCAATGATACCCACAGCCGTTGTAACCACAGACAAAAATACAATGCCTATCCAGCATCCCAAAGGCAGGGAAAAAGTAAGTTCTCCTCTTGCTCCGGAAAAAAGAAAGAAAGCAATGGCACTGAACAGATTGGTATAGGCAGCCGTAACCACAGAATCCACGTTCCCAATATGTCCAAGACCCAGTAAAACAATATAACTTCCATTGCAGAGTGCCGCCAGCGCCGATAACAATAACCCAAATCCGCAAATTTGCAGGGAGTCAAAAGAAATCGTCAGCACAAGTCCTAAAAATGCCACAACCATAGCGATATATTGTCCTCTTCGGATTTTTTCCTTAAACACAAGAGCAGAAAAAAGATTAACCAAAAAAGGATACGTATAAAAAATCATAATATGCATAGAAACCGGTATATATTTAATGGCACTAAAATAAAATGTTGTGGTCAAAAAATACACTACACCGCCAATAACAATCATAGTCATCAACTGATGCCGGTTGATTTTATACTTAACATCTTTTTTAAAAAAGAGGATATAACTCCATAAAAGCAGTGCCGCTATAAAAAACCGTAACGCCAGCATACAGCCGGTGGTAATTTGAAACTGATAGATATATTTTGCCACCGGTGCTGCTGCCCCAAAAGCTGCAGCCGCAATCAAAGTTATCAAAACCCCTTTTGTCTGATTGCTCATACATTTTCCCACTTTTCCTATCCTTTTAAGACCTGCTTATTTTTCACAATATAATCCACACCGGAAACAATGGTAAAAAATACGGCCAACACAATGAGTATTTTCCCAATCATCTGAGCAGATACACTTGGCAGTTCCAGCAACACAAATATAATCATAAGCATTTGGGTCGTTGTTTTAATTTTCCCCCACCAGCTTGCCGCCATGACAATATTGGCTTCCATGGCAAGGGTACGAAAGCCGGTAATGGCAAACTCACGACTGATGATGATAATAACCACCCAAGCCGGCAAATCCCCTAACTCCACCATAGAAATCAACGCCGCACAAACGAGGAGTTTATCCGCCAGCGGATCCATGAATTTCCCAAAGTTTGTAACCATATTTCTGCTTCGGGCGATATATCCGTCCAAAAAATCCGTCAAAGAAGCCACAACAAAAATACCCACTGCAATATAACGGTTCAACGGTGCAGATATCAAAGAAGACAACAGAATCACCAAAAATACAGGAATTAAGATTACCCGCAGTATTGTCAGCTTATTCGCCAGATTCATTTCCATAAACTACCTCTCCTATCAAATCATAATCGCTTGCTTCTGTGATTCTCACTTCCACAAACTCCCCGGACAATAATTCCACAGGGCTGGAAACGAATACCAGTCCATCAATATCCGGCGCATCCTTCTGTGTTCTGCCACAGTAAACAGCCTCCTCGGGCAATTTCCCTTCGATAAGCACCCGAAGTATCTTGCCTGTTTCCTTTGCACAATGGCTCGCCGCAATGGCTTTCTGCCGCTCCATAATACAGTTTTTCCGTTCTTCCTTGGTTTCTTCTGCAACCTGATTTTCCATTTTTGCCGCCGGTGTGCCATCTTCTTGGGAATAGGTAAAAACCCCAAGACGCTCAAACCGCATTTCTTCTACAAATTCCTCAAGGTCCTCAAATTCTTCTTCTGTTTCTCCGGGAAAGCCTACAATCAGAGTGGTTCGGAGGGCAATGTCCGGCATAGCCTCCCGAAGCTTTCCGATTTTTTCTCGAATCAATGCCTGATTGCTCTTTCTTCCCATTCTTTTTAACACACCATCATTAGCGTGCTGAATGGGCATATCGATATAATGGCAGATTTTTTTCTCTGCTGCCATGACAGCAATGGTTTCCTCTGTCAAGGTTTCGGGATAGCAGTATAACAATCGAATCCATGCAATGCCCTCTATTTTGCAAAGTTCCTGTAATAAAGCAGGAAGCTTGGGTTCACCGTAAAGATCTCTGCCATAAATGGAGGTGTCCTGTGCTACAACGACCAATTCCTTAACACCGTTTTTTGCCAGTATTGTCGCTTCTTCCACAAGACTTTCTATCTGTCTGCTCCGATGGTGTCCACGCAGCTTGGGGATAACACAATAAGTACAGTGATTATCACAGCCTTCTGAAATTTTCAAATAAGCCGTATACCCTGCCGTAGAAAGCATACGCAGCTTACCGTTTTCCTCCACCATAGGCTGGTCAATGTCTGTCAGTACTTTGATTTGTTTCTCCCCGGCAAGAATACGTTTCGCCACTTCTGCCACAGCTTCATAGGCTGTGGTACCGATAACGGCATCTACTTCGGGCATTTCCTCAAACATCTCTTTTTCGTAGCGTTGTGCCAAACAGCCTGACACCAGCAAACCTTTGCACCGACCATTCTTTTTGTACTCCGCCATTTCCAAAATGGTTTCAATACTTTCTTCCAAGGCATCTTTGATAAAACAACAAGTGTTCACCACAATCAAATCCGCCTGTGCCTCATCGGCTACAATGGTCAGTCCGTTTTTTGCCAATATCCCCAGCATAACCTCGCTGTCAACACGGTTTTTGTCACAGCCCAAAGAAGTAAAAGCTACCGTTCCCTTCATATCGTTCCTCCAAATCTTTACAAAACTCCCATGAACTTTTTATATGCCCCTCTATAAAAATAGGCGGTGCTTGCAAAAAACCCACAAAGTTTTATTTTATTATATTAAATCAGACCTTTTTGCATCTTTACCCCTGTGATGCAGTTTTTCATCAACATGGCAATGGTCATAGGCCCAACCCCACCGGGTACAGGGGTAATGGCTCCCGCAATCGTGCTGACATTTTCAAAGTCCACATCACCGCATAGCTTGCCTTCCTCATTACGGTTCATGCCCACATCAATAATAACCGCACCCTCCTTTACCATGTCTGCCGTCAGGGTATTGATTTTTCCTGTCGCCACCACAATAATGTCTGCCTGTCTGCAAACACCTGGCAAATCCTGTGTTTTGGAATGGCAGATGGTAACAGTACCGTTTTCCCGTAACAAAAGCATGGCAACGGGTTTCCCTACAATATTGCTTCTTCCGATAACCACACAAGATTTTCCTGCAATGCTGTTACCGCTGCGTTTGATGAGTTCAATAATACCTGCGGGGGTACAAGGTAAAAACCCTGTGCCGCCTGTATGCAGCGCACCCACATTTTGCGGATGAAAGCAATCCACATCTTTTTTGGGTGAAATGGCCAAAATAACTTTCGTTTCATCTATATGCTTGGGCAAAGGAAGCTGTACCAAAATACCATGTACCTTTTCATCGGCATTCAGTTCGCCAATGAGCTTTAATAGTTCTTCTTCTGATAAATCTTTCGGCATTTCATAGGACAAGGACCTGATTCCAACTGCCTCACAGGCCTTTTTTTTGTTATTTACATAAACCCTTGATGCAGAATTATCTCCCACCAGAACCACAGCAAGACAGGGCATAATGCCCTGTCTTTTTAACTCTGCTGCTTCTTTGGCTGCTTCTGCTTTTATCTCGGCTGATATTGCTTTTCCATCTATAATTTTTGCATCCATGTAGCGTTCACTCCCGTTTTTCCATTCTGTCTAGTCAAATCCTAGAATAATCCTGTTATATTCCCCTTTTCATCTACGTCAATATTTAATGCCGCCGGTTTTTTGGGAAGGCCGGGCATTGTCATAATATCTCCCAATAATGCCACGATAAACCCTGCCCCTGCGGAAATACGGATGTCTTTTACCGTTACTTCAAAGTTTTCCGGTCTGCCCAGAACCTTGGGGTCGTCGGATAAAGAGTATTGTGTTTTTGCAATACAAACAGGGAATTTACTAAACCCAAATTTGTCAATCTGCTCCAGCATTTTCTTTGCAGGTGCAGAAAAATTCACAGTACCCGCCCCGTATATTTCGTGGCAGATGGTGTTTATTTTATCAATTACACTCTTATCGTCTTCATATAATACATGAAAATGATTTTCCTTGTTTTCCAAAGTATCCAGCACCTGTTTTGCCAAAGCGATGCCGCCTTCGCCGCCCTTTGCCCAAACTTCCGCAATAGCAAAGGTTGCACCCATGGCTTCACAGCGGTCTTTCACATAGGCCACTTCCGCTGGGGTATCTGCAACGAAATTGTTCAGTGTCACCACAACAGGCACACCGAATTTTTGGATATTTTCAATGTGTTTCTCTAAATTTACAAAGCCTTTTTTCAAAGCCTCAACATTTTCTATGCTTAAATCAGCCTTTGGGACACCGCCGTTGTACTTCAATGCTCGAATCGTTGCCACCAGAACCACTGCATCAGGCTTAATTCCCGCTTTTCTGCACTTGATGTCAAAGAATTTCTCTGCCCCAAGGTCAGCACCGAAGCCCGCCTCTGTCACTACATAATCTGCCATTTTCATTGCCATTTTTGTAGCACGGACACTATTGCATCCATGGGCAATATTGGCAAAAGGGCCGCCATGAATCAACACCGGTGTATGCTCCAGTGTCTGAACAAGGTTTGGCTGTAATGCATCCTTCAGCAAAGCTGTCATTGCACCTTCTGCGCCGATGTCATGGGCTGTTACAGGCTGGTCATCATAAGTATAACCAATGATAATTTTTCCTAACATTTCCTTCAAATGAATCAAGTCATTGGCAAGGCAGAAAATAGCCATGATTTCGGAAGCTACGGTAATCTGGAACCCATCCTCACGAGGTACGCCGTTGGGCTTGCCGCCAAGGCCGATGATAATATCACGCAAGGCTCTGTCGTTCATATCCAATGCCCGTTTCCACGCAATTTTTCTCGGGTCAATGTTACATTCATTCCCCTGCTGAATATGGTTGTCCACCATAGCAGAAAGGAGATTGTTCGCTGTGGTAATGGCATGAAGGTCACCTGTAAAATGAAGATTGATGTCCTCCATCGGTACAACCTGGGCATAGCCGCCGCCTGCCGCACCGCCTTTTACACCCATACAAGGGCCAAGAGATGGCTCACGGAGTGTCACCATTGCATTTTTTCCCAATTTTTGTAACGCCTGTGCCAGACCAATGGTCACCGTTGTTTTGCCTTCCCCTGCAGGAGTCGGGTTTACCGCTGTTACCAAAATTACTTTTGCATCGGGATTATCTTTTATCTTGTCATAATAAGCACCATTGATTTTTGCCTTGTATTTTCCGTAGTTTTCCACATACTCCTGTGGAATCCCTGCCTTTTCGGCAATTTTTTCAATGGGTTCCATGGTACATTCCTGTGCAATCTGTAAATCTGTTTTCATAAACATTCTCCTTTCATACCTTGTCAATCACGATTATCATTCTCATGGCCCGGTATGTTGGCAGTTTTTTAAAAAAAGCCGACAGCCTGGGCACATCGCCCAGACGGTCGGCATTGCTTAGTCATACTCCATGTGGTTCATCCACTTCCGTCAGTTATATGACCTCTTGCAATCATGTTACTATATTCCTTACTGTTTGTCAATAAATACGAGAGGTTTTTCTTGCCGAATTCTTCCTTCCTAAAGCAGTTTTCCCCACCCGAAAAATTTTATTCCTCCATTGGATTTTGCATTTCGGAAAGCTCCGTTTTAGTCATCAGTACCTTTCTTGGCTTACTGCCGTCCTCCTGCCCTACGATGCCTCTTTGTTCCAAGTCATCCATGAGCCTTGCCGCACGGTTGTAGCCAATCCGAAACTGTCTTTGGAGCATAGAAACGGAAGCCTTTTCCTTTTCCACCACCAGCTCCACAGCCTGCTCAAAGAACTCGTCGCTTTCCTCTCCTGCTTCACTGATTTTGGAGGTAGCTGTGATTTTTTCAATCAATTCCTTATCACAGCTAGGATTTCTGTCTTCCTTGACAAAAGCAACAATATTCTCCACTTCCTTATCTGTTACAAAGGCACCTTGAATACGGACAGGCTTGCTCATACCCGAAGGGTAGAAAAGCATATCTCCCTTGCCCAGTAATTTTTCCGCTCCTACCATATCCAAAATAGTACGGGAATCAATACCGGAAGAAACAGAAAAGGCTAATCTGGAAGGAATATTTGCTTTGATAACGCCTGTGATAACATCAACAGAAGGACGCTGGGTCGCAATAATCAGATGCATTCCTGCGGCTCTTGCCATCTGTGCCAATCGGCAGATAGAATCTTCCACTTCCCCCGGCGCCGCCATCATCAAATCCGCCAACTCATCGATGATAATAACAATCTGGGGCATGACCCCTTCTGTTTCGCCTTTTTCCCGTTTCATGGCATTATAGCCCTTAATATCCCTTACATTATGTTCCGCAAAATCATTATATCTTTCCAGCATTTCCCGTACCGCCCAATTTAAAGCGGCCGCCGCTTTTTTCGGGTCTGTCACGACGGGAATGAGCAGATGAGGAATGCCATTATATACACTTAATTCAACAACCTTGGGGTCAACCAGCAAAAGCTTCACCTCTTTGGGGTCTGCTTTATACAAAATACTGGTTATTAAGGTATTGATACAAACACTTTTTCCCGAACCTGTTGCCCCAGCAATCAAAAGATGGGGCATTTTTGCAATGTCTGTCACGACAGGTTTTCCTGCAATATCCTCGCCCAGAGCAAAAGCCAGTTTTGACGGAAATTTTTTAAACTCTTGGGTATCCAAAACACTCCGTAGAAAAACAGACTGTGTTTCCCGATTTGGCACCTCGATACCCACCGCCGCCTTTCCGGGGATAGGCGCTTCAATACGGATACCCGACGCCGCCAAATTCAAGGCAATATCATCTGCCAGATTCACAATCTTACTGACTTTTACCCCTTGGCTCGGTGACAATTCATATCTTGTAACTGTTGGCCCATGGTTAATCTGAATCACTTTGGCATCCACACCAAAGCTTTTTAAGGTTTCTTCCAGTTTTCTTGCATTTTGGAACATTTCTGTTTTGGAGCTTTGACTTTGGGTGGATTTATCCACGCCCAGCAAACGAATGGGCGGAAACACATAGGGCTTCGGCTGTTCTTTTGTTTTTAAATCCATAGCCCCTGTTGTTTTCTGTTCTGCCCCTGTATGTTCTGTAGGCTTTTCCCTTTGGCTTTCTTCCACCCCAGGCTCCTGTTGTTCTATGCCTGTTTTAGATGTTTCTTCCTCAATAAAGGCTTCCTCCTCTGTCGGCTCATCCACCTGGTGCAATGCTTCTTCTTTTTGCTCAATCTTTGCATCTTGTGATTCTTCGGCAAAACCTCCGTCAAAGATAATCGGTTCAAAGGGCACTTGTTCCAGTGGGTTTTCTGCCCCTTCTTCCAAGGGCATTTCCATTTCCTGTCCTGTCGGTTCATCTGCCGCCGTTTCCTTTACATAATCATAAATAGGCTCTCGTCTTTTGACCTCTTTACGTCTGGTTCTCCTGTTGAATACAGTGGCTTCTACCAACGGGATTTCTTGGTCTTTGTCCTCTTTCTTGATTTCAAAATTAAATTCGCCTTTTTGGCTTTTCTTCCTGTTCTGTTGCTTTTCCAAGCGTTCCGCTTCCAACTGTTCCATCTGACGGATGCGTTCCGCTTTATTTTTGATTTTCTCGTTATGTATCTTTTTTCTTGCCTTGCGGTAAGCAAAAAGCTGGCTGATTCCTTGGAAAAAGGATTTGCCTGTTCCCATGATAATAGAAATCAAAAATACTCCTATTAAAATCAAAATACTCCCCAAATGGTCAAAAGCCTTCAGCAATGCACCACCAATGATACCGCCTAACAGCCCGCCATTTAAAAAACTGCCCTCGCTGTATCGTTTGCCCCAGCTTGCAAAAAGCCCCATATCACCCCGGAAAACATCGGGATGCAGTACATAGGCCGCCGCAGAGGTACAGAGCAGAAAAAGCACTGCCCCCATCAAGCGGATACCGGGGTCTTTTTTGCTGCTGCTAGCCAAAAGCCAAACACAATAGCATATGGTCAAAAAGGGCAGTATCATAGCACCAAATCCAAAAAGCCCCTTCAAAAAACTACTAAGCAATCCACCGATAACTCCCATTTTATCACTGAATAGGCTGATTATGGTGACAATCGCCCCGACAATCCATAGGATTAATATAATTTCATCCACAATACTATCGCCAAACCTTTGCTGTGGCGGCAACATCCTGGTTGTTTCTCTCTTTGGAGGGGTTCCATTGCTGACTGCCGATGTATTCCTTGATTTTGCCTTCGACACATTTTTGGGCTTTGTTCCCGCCTTAGATGAAGTTGTTTTTCTTTTTGTTGTCTTTTGTTCTGCCATTATTTCACCTCTGTTATTTCAAAAAATTTCAGACAAGTGCCTGAATACCCTCGTCTACCTAATTATTTATTATACCATTAAATTCCGTCTTTTGCACAGTCCTTTCCCGTCATTTTCCCCCATTCTCAGAAAAAACCCAGCACAAATAAAAATTCACCTTGCAATTCCCTCTTTCTGTGATAAAATATTTTCATAAAATGAGGAGGTAACCAAATGGAAAACATACAAAAAAGAATCGGTGTCATCGGCGGCGGACAACTGGGGAAAATGATGATTCTGGAAGCAAAAAAAATGGGATTTTATATCACCGTTTTGGACCCTGCGCCAAAATGTCCTGCTCATACCATCGTAGACGAACATATTATAGCGGATTTTGATGACGAAAAAGCCATCCGCCTTCTTGCAGAAAAATCCGATGTCATCACCTATGAATTTGAACATATTGATACAGATACACTGGAAGCTTTGGAGTCGGAAGGAAAAAAAGTATACCCCACCCCAAAAAGTCTAAAACTGATTCAAAACAAATACACACAAAAAAGCCTTTTAAAAGCACAGGGGCTTCCCGTACCCGATTTTTGCAAAATTTCTACAGTGGAGGATATTTTCTCTGCCGCAAAAGCCTATGGTCTGCCCATGATGTTAAAAACCTGTACCGGTGGTTATGACGGCAAAGGAAATTACTGTATTCATAAAGAAGCGGAAATTTCCGAAGCCTTTGCAGCTCTGGGCGGTGGCACCCTTCCTCTTATGGCAGAACGATTTTTCCCCTTTCTGATAGAAATTTCTGTCCTTGCCTGCCGTGGTACAAACAGGGAAATTCAAGTCTATCCCGTAGCGGAAAACATTCATCATGACAACATCCTGTCTGAAACAAGAGTACCCGCAAATATTTCTGCCAAGACAACAGAAAGGGCTATGGCACTTGCCAAACAGGTCATGGAAATCTTTGAAGGTGTTGGAATGTTTTGTGTGGAAATGTTCGTGGATGCCCAGGGAGAAATCGCAGTCAATGAAGTTGCACCACGCCCCCATAATTCGGGGCATTACACCATCGAAGCCTGTGTGACCAGTCAGTTTGAACAGCATATTCGTGCCGTTTCGGGTCTGCCTCTTGGCTCTCCCCAACTGCTCTGTGCTGCCGTCATGCGAAATATCCTGGGGGAAGAAGATAGTCAGGGGAAAGCGTTAATTTCCGGTGCTGATGCTGTTTTGTCGATTCCCGGTGCATTCCTCCATATTTATGGAAAAGAAAACTCTTACCCCAAACGAAAAATGGGACATCTTACCGTAATTTCCGAAAGCCTTTCCGATGCCATCCGCAAAGGAGAACAAGCAAAAAGTGCTGTCAAAATCTACGGCACAGATGCAATAAAATAAGCACCCTTTCAACTGAAGCATACAAAAAGCTTTTCTAAAAAAAGATACAATAAAAAGCCGAAATTTCAGAAAATTCTGAAGTTCGGCTTTTTAACATTTGCCATAGGCAAAACACGTCATTTCTTTTTATTCCATTAAATAATTGTATAACGACCGTCCCGTCTAGGCGGCATTTTGGGCGAAATTGCAGGATGTCCCAATGTCATCATTGCCAGATATTTCCCCTTGTCGGGGGCAAATTTCTTTTGTAATTCCTCGCCAAGACCTACTCTGAGAGCTGCTGTCAGCCAACAGGTAGCCAGTCCTCTGTCATAAGCCATCAGACACATATTTTGAATTGCGGCGGAAGTGCCTTCTACAACAGTTGTATAATCTTCATAATCATCTTTTAGGAGGAAGACTAAGATACAAACAGGTGCACCGCCCATGCTGTTTAAGAAATCCTCTGTTTCATCAATGGCTTCTGGATTTCTGGAAAAACGTTTGTCAAGAACCGGTTTGAATTTTCCAAAAACCTGGCCTGTGATTTCACTCATCTCTTTTAATTTTTCTTTGCTTTTTATAACAACAAAATACCATGGCTGTAAATTAATACCGGAGGGTGCCATAAGACCTGCATTGATAACCTCCATCAAATCTTCGTCAGATACTGGCTCATTTGTGTACTTTCTTACACTCCGTCTTCCGTAAATAGCGTCTTTTGTTTCCATAAATCATTCCTCCAATCGTAGAATCATTTATTCACATAAGGTAATCATTTATTTCTATTATTTGCTAAATTTATTATATCATACAAAAAACAGTCCTACAAGAAAAACATTGTCTTTTGATTAACAATTAACGAAAAGCCGCAGTATTTTCACCGTCATGCCGTCTAATTTTCAACCAGAAAAAAGGGAAGCGCTTTTGCTTCCCCATTTTTTATTTCAGCATTTTGATTATACCTGTTTCATAAGCTCCACAACCTGGTCAATCTCTTCCTTTGTTACATAATAGTTTGTCATAAAACGCATCATACCGTTATCCTCTCCATTGATGGCAATATGATGTTTCGCCAAATAGCTGACCAATTCCGCTGATTTCAGCTTAAAGCCCTTCAAACGGAAAAATACCATATTAATCTGCTGTAAATCCCCATAAACCTCAAGCCCCGGAACTTCTGAAAGACGTTCTGCCAGATACCTTGCATTTTCATGGTCCTCTGCCAACCTGTCCACCATTTCCTCCAAAGCAACGATACCTGCCGCTGCCACAATTCCTGCCTGCCGCATACCGCCGCCCAATATTTTACGTTTTCTTCGGGCTTTTTCAATAAAATCTTCTGTACCAACCAGTACCGAACCCACAGGGGCACAAAGTCCCTTGGAAAGGCAAACGGAAACTGTATCCGCATATTTCGCCATTTCTGCGGCTGTTGTTTTCAAAACTGCGGCTGCATTAAAAATTCTTGCACCGTCAATATGTATCGGCAACCCATAACGGTCTGCCAGTTCTTTCACTCGTTTCATATAATCAAGGGTACGCACCTGTCCGTCTGAATCAGCATTTTCATAAGTAATCAGTGCCGTTCTTGGCTGATGGATGTCCATGGGGTCTTTGCGGATACTTTTTTCCACCACATCCAAGGGCATCTCACCCCCTACGGTTTGAATACAACGAAGCTGTGCCCCTGAAATGATAGCGGCGCCCCCTGCTTCATGAACAACAATATGGCAGTTATCGGGCAGAATTACTTCTTCCCCTCGCTGCACAAGGGTAAACAAAGCCAGCTGATTACTCATGGTTCCGGTAGGGATGAAAAGTCCGGCTTCCTTGCCCAGCTTTTCCGCTGTCAGCTTTTCCAGTTGTTTTATGGTTATGTCATCGCCATAAACATCATCACCCACAGGTGCCGCAAACATAGCCTCACGCATTTTTTCCGTAGGAATCGTCACCGTGTCACTTCTTAAATCAATTTTTCCATTGATCATAACTTTCACCCTTTCTATTGCTTTCTATTCTGAAAGACGCTGGCGTATCGCCCCTACATCTTCATTTTCCAGGTACTCGTCATAATTTTCTCTCCTGTCGATGATGCCACCAGGCAAAATTTCAATAATTCGGTTGGCAACGGTCTGCACGAACTGATGGTCATGGGAATCAAAAAGCAAAGTACCCTTAAAATCTATTAATCCTTCATTGATTGCAACATTTTCTGAATGACTATTTATTT
>CAZCDP010000026.1:9971-13351 GCA_964497675.1 uncultured Candidatus Epulonipiscium sp. | reverse complement strand
TTTTGAATGCGATGGGTATCGGTGGATAATTAGGAGGATAACATGACAGAGAGAATTGCAACACCCTCAAGAACGAGAGAAATTATAGAAAAAAATTCTTTTTATTTTAAAAAAAATTTTGGGCAAAATTTTTTGATTGATTCCAATATTTTAGAGAATATTGCTGACAGTGCTGACATAACCCAAGAGGATTGCGTATTGGAGATTGGCCCTGGTATCGGCAGTTTGACACAGGTTTTAGCGGAACGAGCCAAAAATGTTGTGGCTGTTGAGATTGACAAAAATCTGATTCCAATTTTAAAACAGACCTTGGAGGATTATAAAAACATTGAAATCATTAACGCTGATATTTTAAAAACAGATGTTGATGTGTTGATTGAAGAAAAAAACAATGGAAAGCCAATAAAGGTTGTAGCCAACTTACCCTATTATATTACGACACCCATTATTATGGATTTGTTGGAAAATAAGCGTAAGGTAGAGAGCATGACGATTATGGTGCAAAAAGAAGTGGCGGAACGGATGCAGGCGGCACCAAAAAATAAAGAATATGGTGCTTTATCAGTTGCGGTGCAATATTACTGTGATGCCGCTGTGGATATTATTGTACAGCCATCTTGTTTTATGCCCCGCCCGAAGGTGGCCTCTGCGGTTATTACCCTGCGTGTGTTAAAAGAACCCAGAGTTCGTGTAGCAAATGAGGAACTGTTTTTTTGGATTGTGAAATGTGCCGTTGGGCAGAGAAGAAAGACATTGCTCAATGGTCTTTATAATCAGGGGAAGCTGGGGCTTACCAAGGAGGAATTGACAGAAATTATCCAAAGTGTCTGTAAAGACGAAAAGGTGCGAGGAGAAGCTCTATCGTTGGAGGCCTTTGGTGAACTAACCAATGCTATTTATGTAAAAATGAGAAAAGAATAAATCATGCAGCCCCGAATCGAGATATTTTGTTTTCGGGGCTTTGTTTATGCAAGGAAGGTTCTGCTTTCACAGTTTTCGGCATATATTCGTAAGGGTAAGACAAGCGGAAACGGGAGGAATCTAAATGTATAACAGACGGTACGACAAGGTTTTTGTGATGCTGCGACAGGAAATGAACGGCTTTGCAGCAGGACAACGTCCGGCCTGGGGCAGCTGTACGATGGAAATAAAAAATGGAAAAGGTCGGTTAGCGGCAACGGTGCAGGGGCTGAAAAAATTGACGGAGGACAGAAGTTACGTTTTTTATGTGGTTGCGGGGAAAACGGGGCAGGCGGAAGGAATTGTCTGCTGTCCTCTGGAAATAGACGACTATGGCAAAGGCGAAATCAAATGGGAGTTTGATCCGGATAATATTGCAGGAACGGGGTATATTGCGGAGGAACTCCATACGGTAGCCTTACTGGTGAAGGGCAGGGACGATTATGGTTTGATAGCACCTTTGGCAGGATATTTTGATGAAAAAATTAACTGGAAAAATCGGTTTCAGGAAAAAACGATACCTGAGATTAGTTTACACAGCCCATCCGATGCACCTTTAGAGTTATTGAAAGAGGAACCGATTTTGGAAACTGTGGAAAATGAAAAGCCGGATGTACAGGAGATACAAAATGAAAATACGGAGCAGTCCAAAGAACGACAGGCAGTAGAGGATATAGCCCCCACAGAGAATGTGGCAATAACAAGTAGTGAAACCGCAGCCTTGGAAACACCAAAGAATGAGAGAAAGAGTACTTTTCAGCAAGCGTTCAGTGATATGCTGTCTAAATTTCAGCAGGAGCTAACGGAACTGGAAAAGCAAGGGGTGATAAAGCCGGAGGACAGAAAACGGATTGATACAGCAGGGCTAGTGGTAGAAAAAGAGGAACAGCCGGAAATCAATTCGGAGCTGGAATATATATTGATACATAATGCGGAAATCATTCCCTTTGAAGAGGATAGTAAGAAATGGAGATGCATTGCCATGGAGGAATTGGCTGTACTGCCAATAGATTTTCTGTCTATGATGCGGCATACCTTTTTTCAGCTTGCCTATAGAAAATACAAACATTTCATATTAGGAAAAGATGAAATGGGCAAATGTTATTTGGGAATTCCCGACACCTATCAATCTGAAAATAGAAGATTAGCAGAGGGATTTGGTTTTCTGGAGTTTAAACCCTGTGCCCAAAATGCCATGGGAGAGAACAGTTATGGGTATTGGATGAAATGGATTTCAGGGGGAAAACAGTAACGTATGCAGAACTTTAAGGAATTAGCAGCTTTTTGTTGTACAAAATGACTTTCAGTAGTATGATATTTCTATGAATTTATTTAAAAGGAGAGAACTATGAGAGTTAGAAAAAAACCATGGGCAGACAAGGAATTGGAAACCAATAGCCATGTTATAAAGGAACCAACAGAAAAAAAAGGAAGATGGGCAGAGTATTTTGGAAATGAAAACCCTATTTATGTGGAAATCGGTTGTGGAAAGGGCGGTTTTATCACAAAAAATGCAGTCCATGATTCCAATGCCAATTTTATCGGAATTGAGCGACAGTCCAGTGTGATTGCTGTTGCAGCAAGAAAGGCTGGGGATGGTTTGCCAAACCTAGCGTTGATTTGCGAAAATGCATCAAGATTAGCAGAGATTTTTGAAGTGGGAGAAATCCAGAGATTGTATATCAATTTTTGTGACCCTTGGCCCAAAAAACGATGTGCGAAACGGAGATTAACCTATCGTGGTTTTTTGCAGAGTTATAGAAATATTTTTGGGGAATCGGGAGAAATCTTTTTTAAGACGGACAATAGGGATCTTTTTGAATTTTCGCTTAATGAGTTTTGTGCTGATGATTGGAAATTGTCACAGATCACATTAGATTTGCATAACAGTGACTTCGTGGGGAATATCATGACGGAGTACGAGGAAAAATTTTCGAAAAAAGGAATGCCTATCTATCGCTTGGAGGCCAGATTTCATAAACAGGATTGATTTTATAAATGATAAAAACCAACTATGGATATATTATTAGTATAACCATGGTTGGTTTTCTTTTTCCGATTCTTTTGAAAAAGCTGTTTTATTTTGCAGGGGTCAAAGGTCTTAACTTATAGGAAACAAAAATTGGAGATTTGGGATACTTCCATTTATAGGTGAGAATAATACGTTCTAAAACCATCTCTCCTGTTTCATAGGTAACGTTTGGCAGAAGAAGCACAAATTGTGTAAGACTGTATCGGGAAATTACATCTCCTTTTCGCAAATCTTTTCGGATACATTCTAAAAGGATTTCCATAGCGTTATTCATAGCTTTTAAACTAAGCTGGTTCTTCAGATGGGACTCCGCTGTAATCAGCCCAATGAACGTAGTATCTCCTGTTCGTTTCATATTTTCCACAACTTTTACAAGGACCCATAAACA
>CAZCDP010000026.1:0-9961 GCA_964497675.1 uncultured Candidatus Epulonipiscium sp. | reverse complement strand
GTTCGTTTCATACAGCGAGCTTCAAGATTATATAAATTTTTAAATATTTCATATTCACAAATAAAAGCACCTTTGAGGGTTTCTTTTTCTTCCATGGATTTTTTTATGATATCAATATCAAGCTCCATAGCTTTTTCCATAGCTGCTATTTTTTTATAGAGTGTACGGAATTGTTCGGAGGGCTGTACCCCTAATTGCTTAAAGAAAAGGTCTGTTACATGGTTGTATTGGAGCATAGCTTCTTTGCTTTTCCCCAGTTCTATCAGAGCGGTTATTAATTCTAGATACAGCTCCTCACAAAAGACATCCTTAGTCAGTGCTTTTTGGCAGGTTTTTATAATCCCATCAAAGTCCTTCTTTTGATTTAGTAAAAAAATCATTTTGCGTACAACATTTAAATACATATCGTGGTAATATGCACTTTGCTGCACAACCCACAATTCTGTCGATGACTTTGGCAGCAAATCCCCATGATACAAACGAAGGGCCTTTTTACAGGTTTCCAATTTTTCAGTATCATCAGCGTAGTTTTCGGAAATTTCTTGAAAATGCTGTTTGAAGTCAAATACATCTATAGAACATGGACGATTTGGGTCCCATTGATAGGAGCCTCTTTGGGTAAGAATAAAGGGTTTTAGTTCTTCTGCCCCTTCAGACTGAAGGGCGTTTCGCAAACGGCTGAGTAGTGTTTTTAATGCATTTCCCGGATTTGTGCTTTCCTCGTTGGGCCAGAGCATTTCAAATAATTCTGCATTGCTTACAGGTTTGTTTTTATGCAAAATCAGATAAGCCAGAAGATTTCTCAACTTTTTGGAATGGTCCAGTGTTTCACTAACCACTCTCCCGTCGATGCGTATTTCAAGCCCGCCGAATAAATTTATTTCTATTCGTCTATCAGCTCTTTGGGCTTTTACTTCTTGTTGTTCCATAGAAGCCCCCTTTCTTTTATGGATACAGTTCCTTTCAAAAGAAGTATTTGGGCTGTAAAAACTGTCCTATTAGGAAAGAAGACTTTTTTTATAAATGGTATATAAGTCTTCTTCTATTAGGTCATAGGGGTAACTGGAAAGTTTCATTTTATTTTTAGAAACTTCTGCTGTATAGTATTTAATATCTGATTCTGTAAAGATTTCTGTCGTATTGAGTACTTCTTTTAGAAAATCTCCCAATTCCGTCAGAGATGTCATTCCCAGATGCTGTAGAATCGTATTAATTTTTGTTTGGTCGGGGAATAACTCCAGGTATGCTTTGACCAGCATACCGTTGGCTCTGCCGTGGGGAATGTTTTTTTCATAGGTCAGATAATAGCCCATAGCATGAGGCAGAGAAGTACCGGCTTGCGCAATGACCATACCTGCAATCGTAGAGGCAAGCATAAGCTTTTCTCGGATTTCATGAGAATAGGTTCTGGATTTTAAGGATGGAATACATTCCTTAAAAATATCCAGACCGATTTCAGCTAAACGGTCACTGAGAAAATTAGCATTCTTAGACATATAGGCTTCAATCAGATGGGTCAGTGCATCGACAGCGGTATTGTTTGTGGTATCCGGTGATAAGGTAGCCATGTATTTGGCATCTAAAAATGATACATCAGCAAATATTTTTTGCGAAATGCTTGATTTGGTTCTTTTTTCATGTAGTGTTACAATCGCAAACTGTGTGGTTTCCGAGCCTGTTCCAGCGGTTGTGGGTATTTCTATGACAGGCACATGAGATACGGTTTTTCCGAATAAAATTTCAGAGCCTTTATCTTGGTTAGCCAATAGACAAGAAATTGCCTTTGCGGAATCCATGGGAGAACCGCCACCGATTCCAATAACAAAATCTGCTTTTTCTTTCTTTCCGAAGTCAGCACCTTTTACTACAGTTTCCACAGAGGGGTTTTCTTCAATTTCATCAAAAAGCACCCAGGCTTTTCCTACTGATTCCAAGGCAGCGGTAATATCTGCTTGTGCACCGTTTTTCTTTGCAGAATTTCGGCCTGTTACAATCAGAGCTTTTTTACCAAAAGCCTGTAAGACATTCTTGTTTTCTAAAATACAATTTTCCCCAAAATAAACGTGAGCAGGCATAAAAAATTTAAAGCTATTCATATTAAAGCTCCTTTCCTTTGTAGTCTAAGGTATAGTATCAGCACAGGTAGTCATACCATGCCCATTCTTTTTCTATAATTGATTCTATGGTTTCTTCTTCTGGTACATCAGTTAGTTCAAATTCGATTTCAAAATCATGATACCGTTCGCCTTCTATGGTTGCGATGCCATTCATGACGAAATTTTTCCCCTCACCTTCTAAAAATTCGCCTTCCAAGAGTAAATCGTCCTCTTCAATATATATTTTGTTCAAGTCCCTTCCTTTGTGTTCCTCCGTAAAATAAAGCTTCAGTTTTCTCACCTCCTATGATTAGACGGGTTTTCTGTTATTTTTATTTTATCATTCTATTTATGGATATTCAATAAATTTTCGCTTTTTGCTTTTTGAATGGGGTAAAAAATGTTATACTTCTTATAGTAGAAGAATAGGAAGCAGGAACTTATTTTTATGATTCCACCAGAAACAGGAGGACGTGACATGAACTATATTGTTTTGGATCTTGAATTTAATCAGGCATTTCCGTTTAAAAGTGGCAGACATACGGTATTGAATCCGGAATGTCCCTTCGAAATTATCCAAATTGGTGCTGTAAAGCTGGACGAAACCTTTCGGCTTACGGATAGATTTAATTTTATGATAAAACCGAAAATATATCCAAGGCTTCATCCCTTTGTTGAAAAAATTACAGGTATTACCAAGGAACAGTTGCAAGACAGCCCATCGTTTCCGGAAGCTTATGAGGCTTTTTTGAAATTTATCGGAACAGAAAAAAGTGTCCTTTGTACATGGGGTGTTGATGATATAAAATCTCTTTTCAAGAATGTATTATACTATAATTTGAACACAGAGCTGATGACAGACCAATACATCAATGTGCAGGCTTTTGCCACAAATTACCTGCACTACGAACCGGGAAAGGCTATCGGGCTGAAAAATGCAGTGACGGAACTGAATCTCGAAATAGAATCGGCTTTTCACGATGCTTTGAATGATGCGGAGTATACAGCAAAAATTTTCCGCATTGTTTGTCCGGAAAAGCTCACACCAGATACCTTTCGAATATTGGATATGACAAAGAAAAAGCTACGGAATACACGCATCGACATGAAAGGGCTGATGGGGCATTTTGAAAATGCCATGGAGCGGGAATTGTCCCCTGAGGAAAAATATTTCATTAAAACTGCTTATAAATTAGGAAGAAACTGTGCCTATGACATTGTTACTGATAAAAAAACAATACAGTTTCCTTCCCGATAAAAGTTACTTTTTTAAAAAAAGAAAATATAAATCGCATATAAATAACATTGAAATTCGCTGTGAATCATTAAATTGGTTTCGGCGGATTTTTTTATTGCCTTGTATAACGCCTTTCTATGCATCCAATAAATTTTCTGCCATTTCTTATCATAATATACACTAACCCACATTTTTTTTATAGAAAATTGAAAAAAGAAGTTTTTAAAGCTAAAAAAATGGAAACATAAGGGAAAATTTGCTTTCTCAAAAAATCCATATGTAACCGTTGTGTTACCAAAATATGGAATAATAAAAATATAAATATACAGAATAAGGTATGAATGGAGTTATAAAGAAAGGTTGTGTAAGGACATGAAATATAAAATGGCAAAAACAATGTGTTTTGCAACAGCATTGGCATTATTACCGGCGGTGGGTGTTATAGCTGCCGAGGTTAGTGAAGAAAAAGGACTCTCTGTTATGGAGAGGTCATTTTTTATGTCGGATGAAGTTACAATACCAGCAGAAACCGAGGTGCCGGTGGGACCCAAAGTACCGGCAGAAATCGAAGTTCCGACAGAAATCGAAGTACCAACAGAAATCGAAGAACCAGCGGAAATCGAAGTACCAACAGAAATCGAAGTGCCGTCAGAAATTGAAGTGCCGACAGAAACCGAAGTGCCGACAGAAATCGAAGTTCCAACAGAAATTGAAGTACCAACAGAAACCGAAGTACCAACAGAAATCGAAGAACCAGCGGAAATCGAAGTGCCGACAGAAACCGAAGTGCCGACAGAAATCGAAGTGCCGACAGAAATCGAAGTACCAGCAGAGGTCAAACTGACAATCCATCATGTACTTCATTTAGACGACGGAGCGCTTACCTACACAGAGGAAATTAATGGGCTAAAGGTAAATGATTTGCTAAATGAGGCAGATTATGTTCTAAACCTGAAAGGCGAAGATATTATGTTTGCAGGGGAATCACATGAATTTACACTTGTCCCAGGAGAAAATGTAATGACATTAGATTATGTATTAATCAAGGTGGAAGAACCGGAAGAACCCTCTAGCGAGGAACAATAATAAAAAATAATTTATAGGGAAGGAACGGGGTATGATGAAGGGCAAAAAGATAATGGCTTTGCTGCTTTCGGTTATCATGATGATTACAATGATTCCGGCAACAGTATTTGGTGTCGAAGCAACAGGAGGTGAAACGGAGCAAAATCAAACGGTGGAAGCCCATAAAACAGCGAAGCTGCTTGAAGATGGCAAAACAGCGGAAATCACAATGACTGTGAAAGGAAAGCAGAATACTACTGCAAATATAGGAGCAGATGTTATCCTTGTAGTGGATAACTCCGGAAGTATGAATACTCCGGTACCATGTAAGAACAAGGAGTTTATTTGTCACGAACCTGTTAGAGGATGGACTTACTATGAGTGTACCGACTGTTATAAGAAGCATTATGTGAAACAAAAACCAGATAGCTGTACAGGTGATCAAAGAAGAATGGTAGTAGCCAAAAAAGCAGCCTATACATTTGTTGAAAAAATGCTAGAAGATAGCAGTGAGAATAATCGCGTTGCCATTATTCCGTTTACATCGGTAGTGGATGATAGCGGGAAAAGAAGTGCTGTGAATTTTACAACCGTCAAAGGCAAATTAGACAAATGTGTTAAAAATATGTATGCATCAGGAGGAACCTCTTATACGGCCGCATTGGCGAAGGCACAGGAATTTGTTGAAGGCAGAAAAGTTAAAACAAGACCTGTTTATGTTATTATGATGTCGGACGGAGCCCCGGGTGGATGTCAAGATAACACACAATACGCCCAATATAATGGGACTCGGGAAGCCAAGGCGTTAATCAAAAAAGGTGTTACTATTTATTCTGTTGGAATCAGTTTGAGTAAGACCTGGGAAGAAAACGCAATGAAGGCAGTAGCATCAAAATTAAATGGTAACCCTTTGTATCAGAATGTAGGGAATGAAAATCTGGCAACAGACCTTAAAGGTGTATTGGGCGGTATTGTAGGAGAGATTATGTCCTCTGGAAGAAACGCAATCATAGAAGATTGGGTAAATGACACAGATTTTGATATTAGTACAATAGAGATTCCAGAAAAATATCATGATAAACTGAAAAAGGATAGTACAGATAATAAAAAGTTAATCTGGGATATTGGGACAATTAATGAAGACGAACTACAAACCATAACATTTACTGTGAAGCTAAAGGATGAAAAAGTGAAAGAGGGCGGAACATTCTATACGAACAAGGATGTGACGTTATCTTATATAGGTTCAGACGGAAAAGAATATAATCAGGGCAAGGAAATAATTGGACACCCGCAAGTAACAGTTGTTGGCAAAGCTATTGTCACCTTTAGAAATAATGAACCGACACATGGTGTTTTAAGTAAGGTTGGTGTACCGACAGATGATGAGGGTTCTATTATTATCCAGAATGTACCATATGGCACTGCCGTCAATACTCTTTTACCCACAACTACGGGTAAAACCGTTAAGCAAGTTCCTTATACCTTTGATAAATGGACAGATGAGGAAAACAAAGAAGTTACCTTTAGCGATACGGTACCTATGGTAGTAACAGGTAATGTTACTTATACGGCACATTGGAGAGAAAAAGCAGAAGAAAAGAGGAGCATCCTTGTTTGCTACTACAAAATTCTAAAAAGAGGAAACACTGTACCTATCGAGGTAGATGGAGATGAATTAGTAGAAAAGCATGAGGCTTATCTTGGGGATGAGGTGGTAATAGAACCAAGTAAATACTTGAATGCAGCCTATTTTAAAGATGACCTTGCAGCCTATAATCAGAATCGTACCACTGCCAAAAAATATCCCGATAAATTCCTAGAAAAACGAGAGGACGGTACGTACAAATACACGGTTGAGAAAGCTGATAAAACGCTGAATAAAAATGAGATTTATATTCATGTTATATATGAGATGAATGAGTATTCTTTAAAGTTTAAAGCAGATAGTAATGGCAGTGTATCAGGAGTTCGAGAACAGACGGTAGTATACGGTGAAGATGCTGAGGTAGTAAAAGCGATACCCTTGGAGAATTGCCGTTTTGTGAAGTGGACAAAAACAACAAACGATACAACAGTTGATGTTGCTGGTGCAAATGAAAACCTTACGGTAACAAACGTAACAAAAGCTGCAACCTATACGGCACATTTTGCTTCTAATGAATATATCGTAACGTTTAAGCCAGGTTTGTATGGTCTATTAAATGAGAAAAAAGAGGATGTTATAATAAGGGGTATTCAGCATGGTGCTACGTGGAACGAAGCAATCACAAAGCTGCCTGTTATCAAACCAAATGAAAACAGTGGTTGGGTCGTAAACAGCAGAGAGAATTGGACTCCGACGTTACCGGAAAGGAATACTCAGATTACAGGGCCGCTGACATTTACTGCACAGTATAATCCAACCTATATCATTTCGTACTTTACTTTGGAAGATTATCTGAATGATAAATCCCCATTTGATAGTAAAGCAAATAATGAAATTACTTCGGGAACGGTACTCAATGTAACAGATATACCTCAGCATGAAGTAAAGAATATTCCGGATGGATACAAAAAGGTATTTATCGTAGGGATTCAGGAAACGGCAATCACAAAGCCTGGAACAGTTGTAAAAGTAGTTTATGACAAAACAGCCAAAGACCCTACAGAGATACCTGTAGAAAAAGACGGAATGGCAATCGTAGGTGTAAGACATCTATTTGCAGATGGCAAGAAAGCGGATATTTCTATATGGAATCAGTATCAAGTTTCTGAAGGAAAAGAGGTAGTGCTTAATCCATTGTACGAAGATCCTGAGTATATAGGCTATAAGGTTGCAAAAGCAACCTTGACTGTAAAACAGGAGGACAAAAGCAAAGAAGAGCCTATTGAATTAACTGAGATTCCGGCTAAAATCAATGATCTAAAGGCTAAGGCTGAGTATGTCGTAACGTATGTTTATGAGAAAGAAAATACAATTAATATAACAGACCGTTATGATAAAGATGTTCAAAGAAGCAGTATGACATGGAAGAAAAATGAAACGTATACAATCAAACTACAGTTTAGCGGTCGGTATACAATGGTTATGAAAGTTACTGTGAATGGGAAAGAAGTTTCTCTTACAAATGGGAATCTTGTAATAAATCAAAAATTCTTGAAGGATAATCAGATTATAGTGGGTGAGGACAACAAGTTGAATATAGTCTTTACCTACAAGAAGAAATCTTCTGGCGGTGGCGGCGGAGGTAGTTCTAGTTCAAAGGAGAAACCAACGATTATCGACGAGCCAAAGATTCCTCTGAGTGCATTGGAAACTGACGAACACTTCGCTTATGTCTTCGGTTACCCCGATGGCACTGTGAAACCGGAAAATTTGATTACCCGTGAAGAAGTAACTTCTATTTTCTATCGTTTATTAAAAGATGAAGTCAGGGAAAGCTTTTTTACTACAAAACATGAATATCTAGATGTTGTCATGGACAGATGGTCAAACAAGTCTATCGCAACATTGAAAAACGGTGCTATCATTACAGGCTACCCTGATGGTGAATTCAAACCGGCTCGTTCTATTACAAGAGCAGAATTTGCAACTATTGCCTCAAGATTTGATAGCCTGGAAGTGTCAGAAAAGGATATGTTCTCAGATATTTCCGGTCACTGGGCAAATAAATATATTAATTCCGCAGCACAAAAGGGCTGGATTAATGGTTATCCGAATGGCACCTTCAAGCCTGATCAGAATATTACTAGAGCCGAGGCAATGACCTTAATCAACAATGTTCTGAACCGCAGAGTTGATAAAGAAGGGTTACTTCCAAATGCGAGATATTGGAAAGATAATGATGTAAAACGTTGGTATTTTACAGAAGTTATGGAAGCAACAAACTCCCATGATTATAAAAGACAAGATACTACAGCAGTAGAAAAGTGGACTGCAATCAAGGGAAATAAAGTATGGGATGAAAAATAAATAAAAATAGTCCATTGGTAATCTGATGGTAAGTATTCGTCGGCAATCAAAAGGACCAAACATCGAAGCGAAGCAGTATGCTTTCAGGGTGTAGACACAGTCTACACCCTGTTCCTTTAATACGCAAGCTATCTTAAAGCAGATGCTGTATTGAATCTAGGGCTTGTCTTCAGTCTGGAAGCGGAAGCTTTATCTTTTTATCTAAAGGAACAGTACGCCACAAGGGCGTACCTATGGAGGAATGTTTGAAGCAGGCGTCTTATCAATGCCAAAGGCATGGTGTTAAAGAAAAAGGGGAGTAATCAATACAACAAAAAAATAAATGGCAAGGATTGCACAGAAGGGGGCGTCCAGTACAGGCTCCTTACAAGAAGGATGGTATTCTGTGTCTTCTGATGAAGACATAACGGGGTTATTTTTTAAGAATAACCGGAAAAGCCAAATCAAAACTGGTAATGATAGCAGAAAAAAAATAACAGCCGCCAACAGTATAAAATATGGGGAGTCTGGCAAATCGGGCAGGGGATCCACGGATTGTGCCACTTCCCGAAACATCTGTGTCCCTAGCCAAACCTGTGAGGCATTTATGGTAAAGTGAGCTAGAATAGAGGCAAAAATCGATTTTGTACGGTAGACAAAATAACAAAATAATGTGCCCATAGCAAAGGCGTACAAAAATTGTTGACCATCCATATGCATAAGACCAAACAAAAGACCTGTTATCAGACAGGCTTTGGGTAAGGACTGGTTTTTATATCCAAAAAAAGTGATACCCCGAAAGAAAATTTCTTCACAAAACGCTGGAACTACAGCCAGAACAAAAACAAGAAGAATCAAGTTAGTGTGGCTTGTGTCAGCAAGCATATTGGATACCTCGTTAGGAAACAAGAAAGAGGTAATCACAGACAATACGGACATTAATGGTTGGATTGCGATAGATAACAGAACAATTAAAAATATGTTAGGAATACTTAGTGGATTTAGACGGAGGGTTTCTTTTATAGAAGCCTTTGTTATCATAAAATATATAAGGGACGGCAAAATGAAAATAAGGAGCTGCGTTGCCACCATCTGTGACATATACCCAAGATGAAGAAAGGAAACCACAGGCTTCCAGAAAATCATAAAGAAAATCTGATTACAAAACATAAAGAGTACAAAGGTATTGGTTTTACGTGTTTGGGTCAAATCAAATACCGCCTTTCAAAATGATAACTAGCAAAACAAGTAAAAAAGCAGGCTCGCTGCAAGGGGGCAGAGAGCCGAAAGAATTTTTATTCCAGATTGTCAAATAACATACAGAACCGGGGGGCTTTACCCACACCAGAACTCGCCTTTTCAGCAATTTACTCCGCAAATCCGTTTTTAGTCGTCCGGCCTTCTTGCCGGTAACCAATAAAAAAGGTGGACGAAAACGTTGATAGAGAAATTAGACAAGACTGGTTTCTCAAGAAAAAGGTGGTTTTTTGTTTAGGTCGAGGGTGAAACCCTCGTGGTGGTTGGAAGGTAAACCTTACAAGAGGGAGTGTAGGAAAAGGCTGCACCCTGTGACTTTAATTAACAAGCAGCTATTCTTTTTTCTCTTTTTCTTTTAATGAGGATACCTCT